>ONRO01000132.1 GCA_900320235.1 uncultured Eubacteriales bacterium | reverse complement strand
CTCAGCTTGAGGCACTTGCTGATTCAATGATCTGACAGAAAATAATATAGTTTTTTCCTGATCGCTTAGGCTTTCCTTAAAAAAACAGAACGGCTGACACACAGTTTATTTCGCTGTGTATCAGCCGTATTTTTTGATTTATTCATATACAAGCCCGATTCTGATCGTCTTTCTGTCGGTACTTTTAAGATTTTTGAAAGAATATGTGTTTAATTTATATCCGTTGCTGAGATATTCATTTGCACGCTTCGACAGTTCGCTGAGCTTGCTTGCATCATCGCCGAGAAGATATTCTATAAAATCATCATATGAAAGCTCATCCCCGACCATGAAATATACCCACTGCTCTCCTTTTTCCGCCTTATTGTAAATCAGGTCAGCAATGGAATTATCGGTACTGCTGTCAATCGAATTGATGATCAGCCCCTCAACATTGTAATAGCTCATTTCAAGCGAGCTGCACTGTGGCAAAAAGAAATTATAGCTGAAATTATCAGTATAGGTTTCCGCACTCAGAAGAGGATCAATTATATGATCAGCCTGTATTCTCTCATCAGAAAGATTGAAGAAATCATAGCTGTATTCCTCATCATCGTCATCCCAGGTTGCATCAAGATGATACCAGTTTCCTCCGATGCTGACAAGGTTCCACATATGCCGCACTGATTCTCCCTCACCTCTTATGGTAGTCGATTCGACTCCGGCAAGATTCAGCAGAAGCATCATTGCCTTTGAATAACCCTCACAGACTGCCTGACCGTCAACAATTGCCCCATATGAGGAAAAATACTGCCATCCGTCATCAAGAGAGGTTACATCCTTATTATATCTGCATTTTTCAAGCAGTTTATCATGGAGCTTACGTTCTCTTTCAAGTTTTCCGTCCTCAGAGGTAATACATGAAAGCATTTCCTCGATTCTCTTATTGAGCTTATTAATGCAAAGCTCGCACTGGTTGCCCGAAAGAACAGAATAACATTCAACATATGTCTTATTATCCTCGGTATAATAGCCGAAATAATTATCCATCCAGAAAATCTGCGGATTATCATACAAGAATGCATTTATTGTAGTATTGATAGCACTTGATTCCATCTCTGCGCCTGTCACTTCAATAAGCTCAGTCTTATACCTTCCTCTTTCGTCCACCTCATCAGAAATTCTGTAAACGCTGTCGCGAAGACATTCATAAAGATATTTCTCATTTTCATCATCAAGAGCTTCAAAGCCCTTGCTTGAAATTATTTCTTTTTCCCCGTCACGGGAAGCCAGAGATTCGTTGTCGATCTTGCTGAAATCAGACGAGTTATCCTTTTTTGGAGGAGTGATCTCGATTCCCTGAACAGAATCCTTGACATCAGTCCTTCTCTGCGTCTGCCTGAGAACATACATCGTTCCCGTTACTGCAAGCACTGCGACAAGCACAAGCAGAACAAAAGCCAAAAAACCCGACAAGGCCTTTCTCATTTTTCATCACCCTTATACACTATCCGAAGAAGCTTTCAGAAACACAAACTCCGGATCAACACAAGACAAGCCGCAGCAAAACGGCAGGCTTAACCTACATTCCTTTTTTCTTTTCTATCCCTTTTATCCTTTAAATCCATATGTGCTTTAATGCATTATCATGCAGCCGCTTACTGTCTTTTGGTATTATTATGCTTTGCGCCCTGTCTTTTTCCGCCCTGAAGCTGATAGTTCTTCAGGCTTTCACGGGTCTTTTTAAGGTCAGCAAGATTCCTTGAAAGCTCCTCATCTGCCTTTTTCATTATTCCGTCGATATAGCTGTTTGCAGCTCCCTTGATCTCAGAAGCCTGTTTATCTGCATTTGCAATGATATCTGCAGCCTGCTGATTAGCTCTTGCAACGATCTCGCTCTGCTGAACGAGGGCTGCTGCTCTTTCCTCTGCCTGTCTGACAGTATTTTTAGCTCTTTCATCAGCCTGCTGAGCCATAACCTTTGATCTGTCCTCTGCCTCCTGAACAATACGTTCAGCCTCTGCCTTGGATTTATTGATGATATTTGTACGGTCAGCCGCAATACTTTTTGCCTGCTTGAGCTCAACAGGAAGATTTGATCTCATATCATCGATGATTTCCTTGATACGCTCGGTATTGACAACGGTTTTTCCTCCGCTGAGAGGAAGTGTAAATGCCTCATCTACAATCTCCTGAAGTTCGTCTATAAGCATTTCGATTTTCATTTTAAACTACTCCTTTGTCTTATTCTTAATAGTATTTCGTCATGGACAAATTCGGGAACGAACGGAGAAATATCTCCCCCGAGAAGTCCGACCTGTTTTACTATGCTTGAGCTGAGATACATATGCTCTGAGCTTGTTGTAAGAAAGACTGTCTCAATTTTATTATTGAGCTTATTATTTGTCAGAGCCATCTGAAACTCATATTCAAAGTCAGACACAGCACGAAGTCCCTTGACTATCACATTCGCATTATGCTTTGCTGCAAAGTCAACAAGAAGTCCGTCAAAGCCGACTATTTCAACATTCGGAATATCTCCGACAGTTTTTTTCAGCAGATCGGTTCTTTCCTCGATAGTGAACCACGGCTTTTTCTCAACATTGACAAGAACGCCTACTATCACCTTATCAAAAATACCTGCTGCTCTTTTAATTATATCTATATGACCGTATGTCACCGGGTCAAAGCTTCCCGGACATATCGCTGTTTTCATCTTAACACAACCTTTGCTGGCGAAACACTCCCTGCTGATTTTCATTCAGCACACTGTTTCCTGAGTATAATGCTTTAGAATTATTCTTCTGCTTTTTTATATACGCTTATTATAATTTTACCGTATCTGTAATTCTTTCTGAGCGTAAGCTCTCCGACCGTTTCCGGCAGTTCTTCCTCCTTCGGGTGCTCACAGATCACGATGCCGTTTTCACTGACTGCTTTTTCCGCAGCCGCAAGTGCTTTCTGAAGAAGTCCGGTCATATACGGCGGATCAAGAAAAATTATATCAAAGCTTTTTCCCGAGGCTGCAATATAGCTGACAGAATCCGCCTGAACGGTAACAGCTTTTTCAGCAGAGAAGCCGCAGATACCGATATTCTTTTTTATTACCGCCATAGAGCGGCGGCTGCTGTCGATAAAATAAGCTTTTGATGCGCCCCTGCTGAGTGCCTCAAGTCCCATCTGACCCGAGCCTGCAAAGGCATCAAGAAAAGTGCAGCCCTCTACATCGAATTGTATAATACTGAAAATTGCCTCCTTAACGACATCAGTAGTTGGTCTGACGTCATTTCCTGTCGGAGATTCCAGTTTTCTTCCTCTTGCTGAGCCTGTAATAACTCTCATATAATTATTCCTTTTTCCATTTGCTGATACGAATTATAACCTGCGCAGGAAGAATTTTCCTGCGCACAGTTATATATTATAATTATCCTTAAAAACACCTCAATTGTCAATACTTTTTCCGGATTTGTTTTTCTTTTTCAATGATTTTTTATTCACGGGCGCACAATAATGGAATTCTGCCCCGGTGCGTCATGCTGAATGAAAACATCAGTCTTTCTGCACCTTGTCATCATTTTCATTATGAAAATGATTATAGACAGCCTCAGCTGCCGGAAGAGTCATTCCTGCAACGCCGAGAAGCTCCTCTATTTCCGCCTGACTGATACGCTTTATTGATCTGAACGTTGACATAAGAGCCTTTGCTCTTGCCGGACCAATACCTTCAATTTCAGTCAGGGATGTACTGAATGTTCTTTTGCTGTGTTTCTGCCTGTGATAACCGATTGCAAAGCGGTGCACCTCTTCCTGAATAGTTGAAACAAGGGTGAACGCTTTTCTTCTTGAATTTATCGCTATCTCATGTCCCTCGTCAGTGACAGCCCTTGTGCGGTGATGATTGTCCTTGACCATACCGAAAAGAGGTATATCAAGTCCGTATTTTTCAAGCACCGGACGGACTGCGGATACCTGTCCCTTTCCGCCGTCAAGAAGAATCAGATCGGGCAGCTGACCGAAGCCGATTCCGCTGTCAGGGTTTTTATAATACTCCCTGATACGTCTGTCTATAACCTCATTCATGGACCCGTAATCATCCTGTCCCGTAAAGCCTTTTATTTCAAAGCGGCGGTATGATTTTTTAAACGGCCGGCCATCCTTGAAAACAACCATTCCGGCAACATTATCGCTGCCTGCATGATGGGATATATCATAGGATTCGATGAACCTCGGAATAGCTTTAAGTCCCAACAGTTTTGCAAGTTCGTCAAGGGCAGTCAGCTCATGTCCGAGATGTCCGTGGCTTTGTGCAAGTCTTTCTGCGGCATTTTCACGGCTCATTTCAACGATCCTCATATTGTCGCCCTTCTGCGGGATTTTTATTCTTACGGACTTTCCTCTTTTTTCACTCAGCCATTCACTAAGAAGCTCACTGTCCTCAGCCTTTCCGTCCAGTGCGATCACAGGCGGAATATTCTCACGAATTGTATAATACTGCTGAATGAATTCGCTCCTCATTGACTCAAGCTCCGGATTTTCTCCGATATCCTTTATCAGAAAATCCTCCTTATCATATAGTCTGCCTCCCTGAAAACGTATCACAGCGAAGCAGGCATCGCCTTTTTCAACAGCAACACCGATAACATCCTGTTCCCTGACGGAAGCATCAACCACATTCTGTCTTTCGGTGATCTTCTTTACTGCACTTATTCTGTCACGAAGCTTTGCTGCAAGCTCAAATTCAAGATTTTCCGCTGCTTCATTCATTTTCTCAGTCATCAGCCTTATGCTGTCGCTGTCACCAGAACGCAGAAAGCTTATTGCACTCTCGACGCTTTCACTGTAATCCTTCAGGCTTATCTTCCCTGCACATGGTGCGCTGCACTGCTTTATATAATAATTCAGGCATGGTCTGCCCTTGCCGATATCACGGGGGAAAACCTTTGAGCAGGACGGGAGCCTGAATATCTTCAGAGCCTCATCAACTGCATTTTTTGCATACCAGGCGCTCATATATGGGCCAAGATATTTTGCACCGTCATCTGCCTGCTGCATCTCAAAGCTAATCCTTTTCCATTCTCCGTCGGAAATGCGTATATAGCTGTATCCCTTATCGTCCTTGAGCAATATATTATATTTAGGCTTATGCTGTTTTATAAGGCTGCATTCAAGCACAAGCGCCTCAAATTCACTTGCACAGATAATATAATCAAAATGATCCACATTTGCGACCATCTGCCTTACCTTTTCAGGGTGATTCTTATCCGAGCCGAAATACTGACTGACCCTGTTTTTCAGAGCCTTTGCCTTGCCTATATATATGATCTCATTCCGGATATTTTTCATTATATACACCCCCGGCTTCAGCGGCAGGTGCATTGCCTTATCTCTCAGTTCATAGATATTCATAATCTGTCTTCCCTTTTCTCGTGCAGTTTATACATTCTTATTCTGCTGAAGTACCCGCAGGGTACAAAAAAAAGGTGTATTAATCAGACAATTAATACACCTTTCAGGATTGCAGATATGAATTATTCAGCAAAGCCGGACTGTACAAGCTTGATAAGGCTTTCAACAGCAGCTTCTTCATCAGCGCCGTCGGCAATTACCTTAATGTTTGTACCGCCAACGATACCAAGTGAAAGAACACCAAGAAGGCTCTTAGCATTTACTCTTCTCTCTTCCTTCTCAACCCAGATTGATGATTTGAACTCATTAGCTTTCTGGATAAAGAATGTTGCCGGACGAGCATGAAGGCCTACCTGATTCTGAACCATTACTTCTTTTACATACATAACAAAAATCCTCCTCTAAAAAAGTATACCCCAAAACATAACTGCAGCTAATCCTATAACATATCTTATGCTATTTAGCTACTTGTAATTATAGCACAATTTTAACTTTGGTCAACAGTTTTATGTGAAGTTTTTTATTTTGTACGATTTAATTTATCAATCCAGACCAGTTTTTTGTGCAATATGTATAGATAGTTGAAAAATTTTATAGTTTAATGACCATTTAAATTTCTAAAAAATAAGCTTTTGTATATAAATTCTGAATAAATGCATTAATTTTCAACATTTTTCTGCTATATTTTACCAATATTGGCGTTCACATAT
>ONRO01000010.1 GCA_900320235.1 uncultured Eubacteriales bacterium | reverse complement strand
TTCTTTGTTAATATGATATAATAATTATCGTGAGAAAAGAAATAAATTATGTACTTTTCTATTATTCAAAGGATGATTTAATGAACTTCAATGAAAGTTATTATTATATGGAAAATCTGATCATGTCACAGGATTTTTCCGGTATTTCCAAGGATTTTACTGCTATGCTTTATCTTACCGGTAAAGAGAGCGGATATATATATATATCATACATCAACGGTATAAAAAAGATTGAACCTGTAAAACATGACAGTGCAAATATATATCTTACAATGACACTGGATGTTTTTGAACAGCTTATCAATGGTCAATTAGATGTTCTGCGAGCTTTTACAACCGGAAAGATTCAGGCAAAAGGAAATGTAATATTAGCTCTGGCTATCTATAATTCATTTATTTAATATAATCGCGACAATAATACCTATATGTCTAATGACAATATTATCGAGGTATTTTAAAATTATTATAAATGAAAAATAAACAGGAGATGATTTGATGGCAGCTTTTTCAATGGATGAATTCTATCAGGGCATTTCAACAAATGCATATGAGTATTTTGGTGCTCATCCTACTTCTGATAACGACAACGGAATATTGTTCAGGGTTTATGCACCTGCTGCACACGGTGTTGATGTTGTAGGAGACTTCAACGGATGGAATGGCGGATATCATCCGATGAACAGACTACCTAACGGTGTTTATGAATTAACTATCCCTGATGCAAGGGTAGGTCAGCTTTACAAATTTAGAGTATATCAACAGGGCGGAACCGTTGTTGATAAGGCTGATCCATTTGCATTTCATAGTGAACTCAGACCAAACACTGCTTCAATAATAACAAGAATTGAGCCAAATAAAATATTTCATGACGAGAAATGGATCAAAAGCAGAACAAAATGCATTGATAAGCCAATGAGCATATATGAAATGCATATCGGATCATGGAAGAAACCAGCCGGAAAAAGTGAAGCAGACGGCGGTGCACAATGGTACAGATATGATGAAATTGCGGATGATCTTATCAAATATGTCAAAGAAAATAACTTTACCCATATTGAAATTCTTCCGCTTGCAGAGTTTCCTTTTGATGGTTCATGGGGTTATCAGACAGCTCAATATTACAGTGCTACTTCAAGATATGGTACTCCGGAACAGCTTATGATGTTTGTTGATAAATGTCATCAGAATGGAATAGGCGTATTTATTGATTTTGCATTTGTACACTTTGTAAAAGACAATTATTCACTCGCTCATTTTGATGGAACAGATCTCTATGAATACCCGCCTTCAGATGTTAACCAGAGTGAATGGGGTACATATAATTTTAATGTATCAAAAGGTGAAGTCCAGAGTTTCCTGATTTCCTGTGCTTCGTTCTGGCTTGATGCATATCATTTTGATGGAATAAGAATGGATGCTATCAACAATGGAATCTATTGGATGGGAAATAAAGACAGAGGGGTTAATGATCGTTCAGTTGACTTCTTCAAAAAGATGAATACAAAACTCAACGAAAGATATAAAAACATTATTCTGATTGCAGAGGATTCATCAGATTATCCGGGTGTCACAAGACCTGTGGAAGACGGCGGCTTAGGCTTCGACTATAAATGGGATATGGGCTGGATGAATGATACCCTCGAATACATGAAGATAGATCCCCTGTTCAGAATGGGCAGTCATAATAAGATCAACTGGTCAATGGCATATTTTGGCTTTGAAAGATTTATTTTACCCCTATCACATGATGAGGTCGTACACGGAAAAGCAACGATCGTTCAGAAAATGTGGGGAGGAGATTATGCAAATAAATTTGCTCAGGCACGAACTCTGTATGCGTATATGTTCACACATCCCGGCAAAACACTTAATTTCATGGGTAATGAATTAGGAATGTTCAGAGAATGGGATGAAGCAAAAGAACTTGATTGGTTCCTTATCGAAGAATATGAAATGCACCGCTGTTTCCATCGTTTCTTCCGTGAACTTGGTGGCCTTGTTACAAAGAATCCGGCTTTCTATGAAAAGGATTATCATAAAGATGGTTTCCTCTGGATAAATGCAGATGATGCAGATCATAATGTTTATTCATATTACCGAATGACAGATGGTCAGAAATTCATTATTGTTTGTAATATGTCACCTGTTCAGAGAGATAATTATAAGATAGGGCTTTCAGAAGGATGTACACTTACCGAAGTATTGAATACTGATTTTGAAATATATGGAGGCAAGGGAATTACTAATGCAGACCCAATCAAATCTCAGCCGGTTCCATGCTGTCAGTGGGAACATTCCGCTGATATTCGCCTTGCTCCTTTCGGAACAGCTATTTTCCAGGTAAAAGAAGATCCCAAACCAAAACAGACTAAAGCTAAAAAAACAACTTCAAAAACTACTAGTAAATAATAATTGAAAATTTATATCTGATTTTGCAGCTGAAAGAAGCTTTTTCTGTTTCTGAAAAGTAATAATTTAGTTAAATACCCAATTCAAGTAAGCTTGCTGAAAAATACAATTGTTATAACAGACTATAATTGAACTATTACAAATTAATATAGTATGAAAAGCACAGTCAATAATGCTGTCTTAATACAACAAAGATTAAGGGGCTGTCGCACAAGCGTAAAATAAACGCAGTGTGGCAGCCCTGAAATTTTTTAAAAAAATTAACAGCCGGACTATGAAAAATCCGACTGTTGGTGTAAAATAGAAGTATGACGAAACACA
>ONRO01000015.1 GCA_900320235.1 uncultured Eubacteriales bacterium | reverse complement strand
GTCCGAGTGACAGGAGTCGAACCTGCGGCCTCTTGAACCCCATTCAAGCGCGCTACCATCTGCGCTACACCCGGAAATTACTTTAATATTATAGCACGTCAGCAGCACTTTTGCAAGCAAAATTTTTGCTCAAGTCGTATATTTTTACCATATTTTTTTGTGCACTTCGTCAGAATGCTGATACTTCCAAATTATATTATAGAAAAATATTTCACCGGCCTCAGTTTTCTCCTGTACTGCTGTGGAGAGTTACTATTACAAGCTCAGGAGAATTATTTATCCGGAAAGGAATAATACTTTGTCCGAGTCCACGGCTGACAATGAGTATCATGTTTCCGATTTTGTGTAAGCCCTGTGCATAACGAGGGAAAAAACCTTCATCAGGGGTATAAAGCGGTATGCCGGACGGAAGCCTGAACTGTCCGCCATGAGCATGACCTGAAAATACAAGATCTGCTCCACTGCTTTCGTATATCCTGTAATAATTCGGTTTATGCGACAGCAGAATATTATAATCTCTTTCACTGCAAAGATGCGAAAGTCTTTCATAAAGCAATTCTTCTTTTTCCTCATTATCAAGTTTTCTTTTCAAAAACGCTGGATCGTCTGATCCTATCAGTCTGATACGGCTGTCTGATCGTGAAAGATATACATAACTATTGCGCAGACTTCTGACTCCGTGCTTTCTGAAGCTTTTTTCCAGTTTTTTGAGAACATACGCATGTCTTCTTTCGTGATTGCCTGTACAAAAATACACCGGCGCTATCTCAGTAATATTTTGTGACAGAAAATCAGTCGCCTTGAAATCAACTTTTCTGGCATCAATATAATCCCCGGTAATAAAAATATAATCCGGTTCAGCTGCCTTTATTTCACCGATAAGCCTCACATTATGCTTCCCGAAACTGCTGTTATGAAGGTCTGAAATCTGCACGATCCTTACTCCGTCAAATCCCTGCGGAAGCTTTTCATCATAGACATCATATCTGGTTACATCAATTCTTTTATTCTGATAATATATCACGGCAGAAAGCGCAATTATTATTGCCGCAGCTATAAAACTTAATACTATTATTTCCAAAACAACTACACCAAATTTCCCCTATAAGACACAAAACGCAGTCATTTCTGACTGCGCCTGTGCAAAAGGAAGGGATAATGAAAAAACAACAAAGGGTTGATTAACTCTGATTTATTACAAACTTATAATATCATATATTTTACCTTTTTTCAATAGTTTTTTTGCATTTTTTTAATTTTTTTTATATAATCTCAGAAAACCGGACAGCTTTTTCTGAGAATCAGTTCCTGCTTATTTTTCTGTTCCTGTGTCAGCCTTCAGCTTTATCTTCACAGAAAATTCATAACCTTTGGCAGATTTGTCCTTTGACGGACGATAGACCTTGAATGTAACAATGTCTTCAGGCTTATATTTTTTCAGCTCATCAATAAGCTCTACCGAGGATGTTATCTTTTCCCCGTTTATTTCCGTAATGATATCATTTGCCTTAAGCTCTGTACTTGCAGCCGGGCCGTCCTTATCTATCTTAGTTACAAGCATACCCTGCGGAACATTATTTACCTTGGACATATATAATGTACAGGTTTTTCCTTCAATTCCAATTGTACCTCTGTCATTGACATATCCGAATTTAATAATCTTATTAATGATCTGCATTACCGTATTGCTTGGAATTGCAAAACCCATTCCTTCATAATCTGTCGCAACAAGCTTTGCAGTATTCATGCCGATCACCTGGCCGAATTCATTAAGCAGTGCGCCGCCCGAATTTCCGGGATTGATCGCTGCGTCAGTCTGGATATATTTTATATATCCGCTGCCTGACAATACACGATCGATTGCTGAAACAGCTCCCTTTGTCAGAGAATTAGCAAATTCAGATCCGCCGGGATTTCCGAGTGCAAAGGAGAGCTGACCTATTTTTATTGTATCTGAATCAGCAAATTCAGCAGGTGTAAGATCCTTCGCATCAATTTTTATTACAGCAAGATCAGTCTTTTTGTCAATTCCGATTATTGTGCCAAGATATTGTTTATCATCATTGGTACTGACAAGCACACCTGTTTTTTTGCTGTCATTGACAACATGGCTGTTCGTTGCGATATAGCCGTCCTTTGACAGAATAATACCTGAGCCTTCTCCGTCTGCTGAAGTAATATAGTCACCGCCGGATTCATACGACGTGATACATACAACAGATGACGATGCCTTACTATACACTGCATCTGCAACCGTTGTTTCATCAGAATACAAATCCGGTGTTGCCGCTGCGGATATCTGAGGTCCATCAGGGTTAGCTGTTATCGATGGTGCCTTTGCGATATCCGATGATTCTCCGAAGCTTGCTTCAACCCTGCT
>ONRO01000011.1 GCA_900320235.1 uncultured Eubacteriales bacterium | reverse complement strand
GTGTTTTCTCAAAGTCTCCCTCAAGATCAGAAAGCTTTTCCGAAATGCTTTTCTGCATCCGGGATACTGTCATTTTTTCAGTATCTATAATACT
Organism: uncultured Eubacteriales bacterium; assembly: GCA_900320235.1. Taxonomy (GTDB): domain Bacteria; phylum Bacillota; class Clostridia; order Oscillospirales; family Acutalibacteraceae; genus UBA1213. The sequence continues at coordinate 4,681 of ONRO01000011.1, read as the reverse complement.
GCTCCATTCATTATATAATTGCTCGTCTGTCGGCTTTCCATCCTCCCACAGCTCCGGAGAAATTCTGTTCAGCAATTCGCAAAGTGAATCCTCAAGAGTTTCAAACATACATTGCTGCAATATATAGTAGCACACAAGATAATTCTTCATATTTCCTCCGTACAAATCTGACACCAACTTTTAATATTATTATCTATTATATCATAACAATTATTTTTTTCAACAAAATATGATCTGTCAGATAAAAAATATCTGCCCCGAAAGACGAAGCAGATATACAATAAGAATTTATGATAATTGTTCAATAAGTCCGTATTTTAGCTTGACTCTTTCCAGCTTTTTTATTATCGGAACGGAAGCTATCATCAAGAAAAATGAGGTTGAAACAGCATGGATAATATCCATAGGCAAACCTGCAGAATAGTATGCAAGTAATGTTTCAGGAGTCAGACTGATATGTGACATTACAGCGGCAGCAGGATCCATTATTCCCCCATAGATAATCAGGGCAAACACAAATCCACATGCGGCAAAAACAAATCTGTTTTTAGGAAAATGCTTTCCGCCAAGAATAATACCTGACAGAAACCCAATCAGCCCCATTGCAAACATCTGCCACGGTGTCCATGGTCCCTGACCAAAAATAATATTTGAACAAAGCATTGAAAGAGAACCTATCAGAAAACCTGACTCTGCACCAAGCGCTGCTCCGGATATTATTACAATAGCTGTAATCGGTTTGAATTCAGGCAGCATGTAAAATATCAATCTTGAAACAATACACATAGCACTCATCGATGCAATAAGAACCATTTCTCTTGTTCTGATACTCCTTTTTTCAAATATAAAATAAAACGGGACAAAGCATTCTATCAGAATCAGTAATGAGATAAACAGGTATTTTGAATCATTCAGAAATACTATACCGGAAACTATTGTAAATGGGATTACTAATAATATAATTAGCAGCATGATAAAAAGCTGTTTCCCGGAACGAGGTATTTTCTCTATGTTTATTATCTCTTTCTTTGTGTTTCTTTTATAATGGTATTTTTTGCTGGTGTTATTATCATTTTCTTTAAAAATCACATCTATGTCGTAGTTATCATGATCTTCATTATCAGTTTTTTCTTCAGAACCTAATAAATATAAATAATCCTTTCTGGTCACACAATTATCAATAATACCTTTTGTCAGCATTCTTGTTTCTGTCGTATAAAATTCATTTCCGCAGAAAAACCTATGGGGTTCATCCATTCCGATGAGTTGTCCCTCAAACATCATTGCACATCTGTCAGAATACTGTGCACAAAAAGTCATATCATGGCTTACCATCACTATGCATAATCCTCGCTGAGCAAGCTTTCTGAGTATTATCCCGATCTCATTCTTAGATTTAATATCCACTCCCTTTACAGGCTCATCAAGAAGGAGCAGTCGGGGTGATGTAAGTAAAATTTTAGCAAGAGCAGTTTTTTGCTGTTCACCACCGGAGATATCATACGGATGTCTCTCTGTTATTTTTTCAAGACCGCAAAGCTTTATCACAGCATTTATCTTTGCATTTATTATTTCATCAGAATAATCAGTTTCAGAAAATACAGAATACAGCTCTTCCTTTACACTTTCACTGATAAATAAAGTCTGGGGATTCTGTGGAAGATACGCTGCCTTAATATGATTGTTTTTCATGCCGTTATACAGGATTATACCTCTGTATATATTTATGATCCCGGCTGATGCACAAAGAAAAGTCGTTTTTCCGCTTCCATTGCTCCCTACAACAGAAACTATTTCACCTGCATATGCTTTTACTGAAAAGCCATTCAGAATATCCTTCCCACCACGTTCATAACGAAAATAACCATCCTTTATTTCGAGCAATGGCTTTTTATTCTCAGAACACTTATGTAAATCAGGAATTTTTACATCTGTTTCTTTATTCTCAAACCAGTTATGAAGGATTTTTCTTCCGTCTGATAATTTAAAGCTAATCCTGTTATTGCTTCCAAGAATATGCTGAATGTATGCTGTTTCAGGTATTGCTTCCCTGAAAGGATAATAATTTTTATAAAAATAAAGCGATGTTCTTTCAGAATCCTTGTCTGATATTATTTTTCCGTCCTCCATTACAATAATTCTGTCACTGCATGAAAAAGCATAGCATAGATCATGCTCGCTTATGATTATTGTAGTTCCAAGTTCCTTATTGATTTTTTTCAGTAAATTCATCAGTTTTTCAGCTGACATCGGATCAAGCTGTGCAGTAGGTTCATCAAGTATCAGAACCTCAGGCGATGTTATCATCGCACAGGCAATATTTAATATCTGTTTCTGACCGCCGGATAGTTCGCTGATCTTTTTATTGTACCATTCTGTTATCCCGAAAAATGAAGCTGTTTCAGCTGCTCTTCGTTTTATTACTGACTTTTCTTTTCCAAGATTTTCAAGTCCGAATACAAGCTCATGCCATACCTTATCTGTTACTGACTGATGATCCGGTGACTGCATTACAAATCCTATCTGCTCAGCCTGAAGCCTTTCATTTGTCTTCTCTATAGGCTTGTTATTAAATAGTATTTCTCCTGTTCTTTTTCCAAATGGAGTCAAAGCTGTTTTCAGATGGCGAAGAAGTGTACTTTTTCCACTGCCTGATAAACCGCACAATGTGATGAATTCACCTTCATTAATGCTTACCGAAATACTGTCAAGGGATTTTAAATCTGAACCCGGATAATAAAAGTTCAGATCACTGATCCTGAATTTTTCCATTTTTTTGCCTCCATAAGATCAGATACCAACGGTATCAGACATAATAACGCATATATAATAAAGACAATATATGACAAGATATTATCCGTTTCAATGCTTAGTAAAGGATAATAACTGTAATAAATGTACTCTGAAAAGTATGCAGCCGCTATGACTGAATCAGAAATAATAATAAATACTATCAGTATTATCTCAGATAGTCTTAGTTTATAATCATTATATTCAGTTCTTTTACCCGTTTCATAGCCTCTGCTTTTCATAGAATCTGCTGTATCTACTGAATTTTCAAGTGACCACTGTATCACAGATGAAATAATCTTTATATTTTGCTTTATTCCGTAATAAAGAGTTCTTTTTGATGGAGTAAAGCATTTATGTGCTGCTTTTACGCTTTTGTAATGATCTGACAGCTTTCCTGAAAATCCAAGGGTCATTGAGATCAGCAGAGCAAACTTAGGAGCAATCTTTCCGAACAGGTATATTATGTTGTCTGAGGTCATTACTGAATTCAGGCAAAAAAACCAATTTATTGTACATGACATTAACAAAGCTGCTGCAAATCCAAATATTACAGATTCAAGGGTAAACGGATTTCCGCTTGGAAGATATGTTAATACAGTCACACCTGCATGACTTATCAGTGGATTGATTATTATTATCATTATGGATGTAATCAGATTGATCTTCAGAGCAGAGAAGAATCTTCCCGTTCCGAATGAAATTATTATATATAAAGAAGATAATAAAAATGAAATAATCAGGAAAACGGGATGCATAATCAGCATTGTGACCGAAATACACGATACAAATAAAAGAATCTGAAGTAATGGATGTGATTGTGCAAAACCTGTATTCATATTAGTCACCCAAATATATATTTCCTATATCTGCTCCGAGATCACAGCTATACAAAAATTCTATGCTGTCGCCTTCGCTCAGCTTATAATCTGAACAGCCTACATTCGGAAAGTCTCCATTTACCTTATACATCCATCCTGAGACGCTTCCACAGTCATATTCATATAAATTATTGATTCCTCTGATATAAGCTCCGCCTGTTACAGGAACAGAAGTAAAATCAAAATGAATATTTTTTTCATTACATACCCTTTTTAATACATCAAATACCGATTCATCTTTATCAAACCCGTATTCTGCTTTATTCAGAACGATTCCGTCCGAAGGAAGAACTGAACGCTTGGATTTGCTGAGATTTTTATTCCTTATTGCTGTTTCACAAGATATATATAAACTACAACTAAATTCATAATCATGCTCAGATATCTGTTGTTTCTTTTCAGTTTCCGTGACCTTGGCATCATTCTTTTTTTCCGGCTTTGATTTTGTGCTTTCAGGGTCGCTCTCTTTTTTTGTTTCTTTTTTATTTTCTTTACTGGTTTCTTTTTCTGTTTTTTTCGATTCCTGTTTATCTGAAGGTAGGATTTCTGTCTTTTTATTATATATTATTTCTGTGCTGCTCTCATTCTTTTGCTGACTTACAACAACTTCCGGAAGAGTGTTTTTTTCAGTTACATAACTATGCGAAGTTTGTTCATAAACAGATGCTTCCTCATTATGTGTTATTTCTGATGTAAATGCTGATGAATCATCATTGCTGATCTCTTCTTTTGAATTTACAGTTACAACATCTGAATTTATTGTTGAGATACTTGAATTTGTATCTGACTGCTCAGAATCTTTGCTTGCATCTGTGCTTTCAGTAGATGAATCCTCCTCAGGACACTTGCTTTCATATTTCGCGGATTGTTCTGTTTTGCTTCTTTCCCGAACTTCGGAAGAAGCTGAAAAATGAGATACCTCTCTTTCATTCAGCGATTCTTCTGATACAGTGTTATCAGTCTGCATCACCTGTTGTGACTGAATGTTCTTTCCTCCCAGAAAAAAGGCT
>ONRO01000027.1 GCA_900320235.1 uncultured Eubacteriales bacterium | reverse complement strand
CGTCGTGGCGATGCTGCTGAGATGGCAGTTATCGAGCTTATCTGATAAACTTACCCCCATCCGATACGTCGGGTGGGGGATTTTTTATGTTATGTAATTGTCAAATGAATTAATTTATAAAAATGGTCTATTTAACGAATAAATGAAATAAAACTAAACATGTCGATAAAATACACAAAAAATTTCAAGAAATTCGTTTAAAACTATTATTTATTTTTTTTGAAAAAGTTATATAATAAAAATATAAACTATTACTATTTTTAGGAGGTTTTGTGCTATGAAAAAATTTTCTTGTTTAGTTTTATGCATTGTTATCTTATCGCTTTCATTTATCTTTTGTGCCGTACCTGTTAGTGCTGTCACGTACATAGAAACTATTACACTTAATACAAATGCTGTGAAATCTTTGAATCCTGGTGATACTGTAAAATATTATTTTACCGCATCATCCTCAGGGTTATATGCTGTTGAAACAACTGGTACAACCGATACATATGCAACTGTAACTGCGTATGATAAAAATAATGTTTTACAGACATATGCAGATGATGACAGTGGAGTTGGTGATAATTTTAATATTGGATTTTATCAAAAACAAAACACAGTTGCCGTTATTACAGTTAATCATCATGGATCGTCAAGTGGTATGTTTACAATACATGTACATAGACAAAAAGCTAATGTGTATACATATGACTATTCAGGTTCGTCATATCCATCACTAAATACTTATTCACATGCGTCTACTCCTGTAAATATTTGTACTGATGCTGGTTATTTTTCAACGAATTATAAAGATAAGGAATATAATTTTTTTAAATCGTATATTAGCCCGACTAACGAAAGTAATACTAATGCAGAAGTATTCATGTTTTCAGGTCATGGTAGCGCAGGATATGCATATCCATTAGGGAGTAGAGTTATTTCGTATTTAGATTTACAAAGTATAAATGGATTTAAAATGCCTAATACGAAAATAGCATTATGGAATTCATGTTATTCTGCATTTTATCCATCAGGAACTACTCCTCCAGATCCGGGATCAGGATACTATTTAGGTAGTTTAATACAAGCGTCACATTGGTCTGGTGCGAGAAGTGTAATTGGATGGACTGATGAGATTTTTTCGAATGATGTAAAAAACTGGACAGATGAATTCTTTCAAGAATTAGATGATGGGCAGACTGTACTGAATGCAGCGCTAAGTGCTGGACACAATTTTTTGTTACCAGATAACTCATGCGTTTCAAAATGGAATCTTATTGGTTCAACATCAACTGTATTAACTCAGCCACAAGTAAATATAAAAGGAAATAATTTTGAAAATGAAGTAGTGAACAAGGATGATTTTTTGGATGATTTGAGAGAATATGATTATACTACATTTGAGTTTGAGAATGGTGTAACACGATATTATAAAACAGTAAATGGTATCCTTACAAATGATTACTATGATGTGTATGGTGATATCATATTAAAATCAGATGAAACTATTTCTGCTTCTGATATTTCCCAGATTGAAGCATTGTGTCTAAGTATTAATTATGCATATAAAGCTGTTTCTAATGAAAGTATCACAATTAATGGGGAGTTATACAGTAATTTGATATCAGAAAATGAAGTAATGATGAGTGTAAAAAAAGATAACAACATTAAAATAGTTGATTTTTTGACTTCAATATATGAAAATGAAGATGGTTTCCATGAAAAACAGGTTAATTGTAGAGATTTGATAACTGGTGAAATATTAGGCTATGAACAGCTTATAAATTAACAGAAAGCGAGGGAATAATATGGATAAACAAGAGAATGAATTGATCCACGATAAGAAAAAAGCCGGAAATGCAGGATTGATAGTAAAGTCCGTACTTGCGGTGCTGATGCTTGGGTGTCTGATCTTTTATCTGCTCTATGATCCGTACTCATTTGATATCATCCCGAAGCTTAACGCCCGCTTCAAGTATGCGCTGCCGTATATCCTGCTGCTATCAGTTCCGATGATCTATTTCGTTTCCGCTGCCTTTGATCTTGTGTACGTGAAAAAGAACAAAGAAAAACTATCAGCATTTACCATTGTAGTATTTGTTGTTTCGTTCGTAGTGACTATTGCTCTTAT
>ONRO01000177.1 GCA_900320235.1 uncultured Eubacteriales bacterium | reverse complement strand
GTAAACGCATACGCAACATGAGCCGCAGCGTTATTACCGTCCATGGTTTTCATTTTTCTTGCCATTGAATTGTCCTCCTTATTTTAATTTAAAATAATGATGAATTAACAGCCAGTGCAGTTTCGCTTAGAAACAATCACGCAGCATGAGCCTTTCAGCCCGTCCGTACACCTTTATTTTTCACAAAGCCGCTTCCTTTTTCCTTCGGGCTGACTTCTGCGCACATAACGGTTTTCTGCATTACAGAGCCGATGTCGAGCATACAAAACTGCGTGTACACTGTACCGACTTTAATTTTAACACTTTTTTTCTTTTATGTAAAGCTATAAATGTAAATTTTTTATATTTTTCTAAGAATTTCTACCGCTTTTTTAAACAATGTGTAATAAGCACATCTCCCTCTGTTTCTCTCACTCTCCCTTCGGCGACATGGTGGCTTTGCCCCCCTGGCCCCCCACCAGCCTTTGAAAAGGCTGGAACTAAACTTTACGTTTTTATTTCTCGTTTTTATTACTGCGTTTTTAATTATCTGATTTCTTATGAGATGACTATAATCAAGAAAAATAGCTGCCCACTCTCTTTTGAGAATGAGCAGCTTTTTTCAGAACATTCTGCCTGCAAGAAATACAGCCGCACCAATGACAGCAAATCCGGTTATTATCAGGAAAGCCCTTGCAAGTGAACGTAGGTTTTTATTTGCTCTTTTGCTGAAGGATATAACAGCTGCAAAAATAATATTTACCACCGGCACAAGCATAACCAACTCAGCTGCAAGCGCCTGCGATGTACCAAGAGGAAGTGAATTTTCTTCATAAACCGCCTCCGGAAGAAATGTCGGTGAAGATGTGTTTTCACTTGCTGCAGCGATAAGACTTCTTGTTCTCCTGTGAGCCTCCATATCGAGTGATTCAGCAGAATATCCATCAAACACCCTTTTAAAAGGTGGTTTTGCCAGAGCCTCAAGTTCTGCTGCTGTCTTTTCTCTTACATACAATTCCTCTGCTATCTCATAGATAAGTCCGTGAGCAGCTCCATTCACAGCTGATGAATCCGACGGCTTTGCATCAGAGCTGAATCCTTCAGCAACGATCTCAGGCTTTACAGTTTCCGGCTCCGAAACCGGAGCAGGTCTTCCGGGATCATTCACAGCAGGCTTTTCCTTTTCTTCATCAGACAGGCACATCAGTCTTTCAAGCGGTCTGTCATATTCTTCATTTTTTTCTGTTATCCCTATGTATTCAACGCTGTCGTTTTCATCTATCCTCAGCGGTTTTGACTGCTTCCTCTGTATTTTTTTCCGTCCTGTGATACGGGTACGTTTTACAGCCGCTGTGCTGTCAGCAGAGCCTGAATGCTCCTGACCCGCTTTGATCTCATCGCAGACCAAATATACATTCCTCCCGAAAATATCAGCTCGTCATTATATTGTGTATGCAGTATTATTACATAGCTGTTCAGTTTTTCCTGTCCGGAACTGACTGAACATTTTTTCCTGCTTCTTTGTGAAAAGCATCTTTGAATTACGGAAAACAGAAAGTATTGATTCTTAATATCAAAAGCTCAGACAAGCTTGTTCATTACAAGTCCGGTAATAAGCTTAGGATAGAAATATGTTGATTTCTGCGGCATTTTCTCGCCAGCTGCTGCAACATCCCTGATCTCCTCAACACGGGTCGGATTAAGAATGAAGGCACAGTTTGCGCTGCCGTTTTTAACGCTGTCGAGTGCATCTTCAAACTTTTTGACATATGTCAGATTTATCTGCTTTGCCATATTTTCGGCATCAATTCCGAATATTCTTTCAAGCACAAGAGTATGAAGAACAGATACATCAAGTCCGCAGTAGCTGTCACTTTTGCCCGGAAGCAATTCCTTAACCGCCTGTTTATCCCTCAGAATCATAAGCTTATAGCTGTCACCGCCGCAATAGAAAGCAAATGCCTTGCTGCCCTTTTCATATTCTGCTGCAAGCACTGCTTCAATGCTGTCTGTTCCGACATGGTCTGTAATATCGAAATAGTCAGCACATTTTGCAAGTAATGCCTCAGGCTCAAAGCTTTCAAGGTCACGGACTATTCTGTGTGTCGGCAGAACAAGAAGTCCGGGATGCTCCATATCTACAAGCATCATCATAACATAATCTCTTCCCTCGTCAGCCATTCCGTTTTCACGACAGTAATTACGGTAATTCAGAGCTGTTTCATAGCGATGATGACCGTCGGCGATATAAAGCTTTTTATCTGCAAACTTTTCACAAAGCTTTTCTATTTCCTTTTCATCCGTCACTGCCCAGAGTCTGTGAATCACACCCTCGCCGTCTGTAAGCTCGCTTAACGGAGCGTTACTGCTGAGTTCATCAAGCTGAGCTGTAATGCCATGCTGAGCGTCATTGAAAAGGGAATATATCTGGCTGAAATTACAATCGGTAGCCTTCATAAGGTTGAATCTGTCTTCCTTTGCCTTAGAAAGAGTTTCCTCATGCGGAAGAACTATTCCCTTTGAGAACTCCTCAATCTTTACTCTGACAATACAGCCCTTGAAGCTTCTTGTTACACCGCCGACTGTAAATTCTTCTTCATAGATATAGATACTATCCTTTTCATCCTGAGCGAGAATTCCTTTTTCAAGAAGATTTCTGAGTGTTTCACCTGCCTGAGTATAAGGGTCTTCACCCTTCGGAAGTTCAAGACGAATGATATTATTTTCATTTTCCTTAAGATAATCAAGTCTTTGCTGTTCGCTTATGATATCATAAGGCGGACAAACCAATTCTTCAATTTTTCCTGCTTTTTCACAATTAAATCTGAGTCCTCTGAAAGGTCTGATCTCTGCCATATTGATTCTCCTTTAATTTATTTCCTTAAACGTATCTGTGATACATATATATTTTAATTGTTATTAAAAGTAAAGTCAACAGGCAAATCATCATTTACTCATAAATACATTTTATCATCCTAAGCCTGAAAATACTGTCAGAATCTGACTTACAGTACCACGCATCACATAAAGCCTAATCATATCATCTGTTTACGCAGAAAAATATTCCTGAAAACAATAAGAATCCAGACAAGGATAAACACCTGTCTGACAGCTTCTTCAGCGTAAGGCTGCGTGACGCTGATTTGTTTAGAATAACTGTGGGAGTTTTGAAGGAACAATAATCAACTCTAGAAAAAATCCGGGTCAGAAGAAATCAGAGCCGCGGGAGTACAACAGTACTTCT
>ONRO01000330.1 GCA_900320235.1 uncultured Eubacteriales bacterium | reverse complement strand
CTCAGAAAATTGAATATTTTTCGATAATTTTTAACGCAAAATTTTATCATATGGCATTTTGCCAACTCCTACTTGACACATACACGCTGCCGTCACGCTGTTGACAAAAATTTTAATTGGTGATATAATTAGCGGGTACAAAAATACTTATCCGGAGTGACCGAGGGAACAGGCCCTGTGACGTCCGACAACCTACTCTCTGAGCAAGGTGCCAAATCCTGCGGCAAGACCGAAAGATGAGCTGAAATAATCCATGCCGCTCGGTTCCTGCCGTGCGGCGTTTTTAATGAAAAGAAAGGAAAGAAAAAATATGTCCAGATTTTTATTTACATCCGAATCAGTAACTGAAGGACACCCTGACAAGGTCTGCGATCAGATTTCTGACGCTGTTCTTGATACTATTCTTGAAAAGGATCCTGAGGCTCATGTTGCCTGTGAGGTCAGTGCAACAACAGGTCTTATTCATGTCATGGGCGAAATTACAACAGAATGCTATGCCGATATCGACAGAATAGCCAGAGATGTTATCAACAATATAGGCTACGATCGTCCTGAATGCGGCTTTAACGGCAATACCTGCGCTGTTATTTCTTCAATAGATTCACAATCTCCCGATATCGCAATGGGTGTCAATAATTCCTATGAGTACAGGGATAACAATACAGATCAGCTCGATCTTACCGGCGCCGGCGATCAGGGAATAATGTTTGGTTTTGCCTGCAATGAAACTCCTGAGCTTATGCCTCTTCCGATATCTCTTGCTCATAAGCTTGCAAAGCGTCTTACTGAGGTAAGAAAAAATGGTACACTCCCCTATCTTCGTCCTGACGGAAAAACTCAGGTAACAGTAGAATATGAAGACAACCGTGCCATCAGAATCGATACAGTTCTCATTTCGACTCAGCACGCTGAAGATACATCTATTGAAAAAATCCGTGAAGACCTTATCAGCAATGTTATTAAACCTGTTATTCCTGCTGAACTTATGGACGACAACACCAGATTCCTTGTCAACCCGACAGGAAGATTCGTTCTCGGCGGTCCTGCTGCTGATACCGGACTTACAGGAAGAAAGATCATTGTCGATACCTACGGCGGTTATTCTCGTCACGGCGGCGGCGCTTTCTCCGGAAAAGACCCGACAAAGGTTGACAGAAGTGCTGCATATGCCGCAAGATACGCTGCAAAGAATGTTGTTGCCGCTGGTCTTGCTGACAAATGCGAAATTCAGCTCTCTTATGCTATCGGTGTCGCAAGACCCGTTTCAATAATGGTTGACACTTTCGGAACCGGAAAGGTTTCTGATGATATTCTTTCTGAAGCTGTCGGCAAGGTATTTGATCTCAGACCTGCCGCAATCATCAGAGATCTTGACCTTAAAAAACCGATTTACAGACAGCTCGCTGCTTATGGTCACATGGGCAGAGAGGATCTCGGTGTCGCATGGGAAAAAACTGACAAAACCGATGAGCTTAATAAAGCTGTAAGTCTGCTTGCATAAACTTACTGATAGTTTATCAGCCGATGAGTTTTTGATCAGTTACAGCAAAACCTGACAATGAAAAACGCCCCTTATGGAATGAACTACCATAAGGGGATTTTTGTTTTCAATAAAATTTCAGACAAAACCGGCAATATGAAAAGACAGATAAATTACAGGCAAAAATTTGTTCTGAGATAATCTCCTGTAATCATACCGTAGTGCAGCTTTATCCCGCACAGATAGTTTTGCCATTGGTCTTTGTTCCGTTCTTGATTATTCAGAAATTTACTCCCGCAACTGTGCATGAGTAGATTCCTCCATCTTCGACGAATCTTTGAACAGGCTGGCGAATTTTTCACCGGTTTTCTATCTCTCCGCACGGCATAAAAAATCCCCGGACATCCTTTTTTCTATGGATATCCGGGGATTTGTTATTAAATAAGTCCTGCCTTCTCCTGGTTCTTGATATGCTCGGAATTGGTCTTTGCATAGTACGGAACAGCAGGTTCATCATCTGTTGCCGGCTTATGGCAGAAGTAATAGTAATCTGTCTTTGCAGGATTGAGCGCGGCTTTTATCGCTTCAAGTCCCGGGTTACAGATCGGTCCAGCCGGAAGACCGTCGATCTTATATGTGCTGTATGTGCTCGTAAATGTGCTTCTGAGAGAAGCCGGTACCTGACTCTGCGATTTGTACGGATAGAATTCTGTTGAGTCAAGCTGAAGCTTTGAAAAACCTGTCTCGCCGAATTTATTCTTTCCGCCGTTCTCAATAGTATCAAGTCGGTTGTGAAGGATCGAAGATATTACATACATATCGTCTTCATCAGCAGCCTCGGCCTGAATCAGTGATGCAAGGGTAATAACCTCCTCCATCGTCATTCCGTTTGTTTCTGCTCTCTTATCAACCGTACTCTTCTTTTCATTCTTTTCAAAACGCTGTCTTGTCAGATAGCATCTGCGTCGGTAGTTTGCAAGGAATTTTCTTATTACGGATTCCGGATCCTCACCCACATAGAAATCATAGGTATCAGGGAAAAGATATCCTTCAAGCCTGTAATATCTGTCCTTTGTGTTCTTGATATCCTTGAGAAATTCATAATCCTCGTCAAGCTCTGATGAGTTGCAGAGCTTAATGAAAGCATCTGCTGAGCAGACCTTGTTTTTCTCAAGGAGAGCTGCGTAATCATTTACAGTATAGCCCTCCGGGAACTGTATCTTTACAACGTCAGTTCTGTTCATATCTGACTGCATATAGTTTATTATTGCAAGATAATCCTTATTAGTTGCTATTTCAAATGTACCCTGTGTAAAGCCGGAGGTAGCCTTTGTCACAGTCGCAAACAGCTTGAAAAAGCCCTCGTTTTTGATAACATTATTCTTGATGAGAATATCGGTTATCTGATCAAGTGATGCATTTTTCGGAATAGTTACTGAAACCGTATGCTCTTCCTCACGTCCGACCGCAAGCATATCATTCACGCCTACCATCAGATATTCGCCTATCATTATAGATACAAACAAAACCATCGTTATCCATATTACCCGGAAAATAACACGGTTTTTCTTAGCTTTTCTTCTTCTGCGCTTTTTATCTGATCTTTTGGCAGCTCTGAGCTCAGACTTATTGAGTTCCTGATCCGCATATGCTTCATCGCTGTAGCTTGTCAGCTCCTGCGGCATATCATCATATCCGTTCAGATCTCCAAGACCGTCATCGCTTTTAATATCTATCTCCTCATTCTCCTGCGAAGCAGGTTCTTCTGTTTCTTCCGGAACATCAGGAACGTCGGGAATATCATCAAAACCGTCAAAGCTGATCTTAAAGCCCTCGATTTTTTCCTTTCTTTTCTGTTCAAGCTCATTATCCATCAGGCGAGCTCCTCCTTTATAATTATTCGCCGAAACTCTGCGGCGAGCTTATGCATAAAGCAACACATACTGATTATATAAGAAAAACAGCTGTTTTGTCAATATCAATAGTTATATTTCAGCAATTTGTATCACAAAATCCCTATTTTGAAAAAGTATCTGTTGATTTACCTTTCGGGTTCTATGATATTATTTTCTGTAACTATTATATCCATTGCAGCATCAAATGACTCATGCGGTATACCATCTGCATAATAACAGCTTTCATAGCAAAGCCCTATCTTTATTCCGGAAAATGCTTCAAGAAATCTGTCATAAAATCCCTTGCCATAGCCTAATCTGTATCCCTGTGCATCAAAAGCAAGTCCCGGAACAATACAGATTCCTCTGTGCGG
>ONRO01000004.1 GCA_900320235.1 uncultured Eubacteriales bacterium | reverse complement strand
TTCTTTAGCAGCGTTTAGCTTCGTGTGAGCGTGGGCAAGCTTTGTTACGCTGAAAATCTGGTAAGTTTGGTTGCTTGAGAAGCTTGGCTCAGAAGTAATTGATTGTAGAAATGTTCATGTACTTTTAAATCAGAATTATATTAACAGTTCAGGCTCAAAACATCGGGCGGTGCCGGAGTAAAACTTTTTCAGACTATTTAAGCCGTGAATCAAGGACCCCGGGGGCACTTCCTGCGTCACGCTGCCGCTGGTGGCTAAGGAATTGAATCGAATGAGAGAATATGATATAATTTATTCAGAATAATCAGAGCCTGAAGTATATTCATGAATTAGTATCAGATCGGACTCGGATTATTTAAAGCAAGAAAAAAAGAACAGGAGATGTAAACAATGGCTATAAATTTCAATACCAATTCAGTATGGAACCTGAAGCCTATTAACCTCGAAAGTATACGCGGAGAGGTGCAGGGACTTCTTATCGTCGGAGAAAACCCGATAATGGCATTCCAGACTATCCGTGACCAGCTTGTCTTCACGAACAAGCGTATCATTGCGATTGACGTACAGGGTATCACTGGAAAAAGAAAATCCTTCAGCACAATGCCCTATTCAAAAATACAGTTTTTTACAATTCAGACCAAAGGCTTCATGGAGCTTTTCCCTGATTCTGAGCTTTTTCTGACATTTTCAAACGGTTTTACTGCAAAATTTGAATTCAAAGGAAATGTCGATATCGGTATGATCGGCAGAATGATATCGCAGTATGTCCTTGAATAAGTTTTCAACAATTTTTAAATTCCTGTTGAAAGTCTTATGCCTTAACGAAAAAAAACAAACACCGGAGGAGACGGAATCAACCTTCTCCTCCGGTGTTTTTTCAGCGTGATAATGATTCATACTTTGGCTGAAACTCCGCCGGAAACAAGCTTTTTAACGCCTGTCCTGTCAAGAGCAGTTCCGAGCACAGCAAAAAGAACCGCACTGCCGACAGTCTGAATGATATTTGAAGGCACATCAACAAGTGCTGCGGCAAATGCGCCCTCTATCGGAGTTCCTGACAAAAATGCAAGGAGTGTTCCTGCGATATAATATCCGCCGACACAGATAAACGCTGCCGGAATGATCGCAAGGAGATTTCTCTTATTGATAATAGTTTCTTTCCTGTGTGAAAAAACAGCCGCTGTTGCTGCCTTAATAATCATTGTCGGAAGCACCCACATTGCATATCCTGAAAGATAGTCTGAAAGACCTGCGCCGACTGCTCCGGCAGCCATTGCATACGGTGCCGGAAGAATTGCTGCGGCAAGAAATATTATGCCGTCACCGATATGCACATATCCCTGATTTGTCGGAATATGTACAAATGCTGTCATTACATATACCATAGCGGCAAACATTGCAGCAAGCACTGTGTATTTCAGATGGTCTTGATAGTTTTTTCTGTTCATATTGTTTCCTCCTTTTTCCTTTTCCTGCCGGATTACAATACTTATTTAACCCCTAGGAATTATGATGATTAATTATATCATCGAAATATAATTTTGTCAATAAGATATAGGTTTATTATATACCCTTTTTTTTAAAAAAACAACAGATAAAAATATGATTGCCAAAAAGTGCCGGTGTTGCGACCAGCGTGACGTGCCCGCAGGAATTGCCCTTGGGGTGCCGGGCCTTGATTCACGGCTTTTATAGCCTGAAAAAGTTTTACTCCTGCACCGCCGACTTTTATAGCCTGAACTGCATTATATTATAAATTCAAGCATATTGCCAATAATAATTTTACATTAACCCCAAAAGCAAGGACATCTGTCCGCAGAAAACGGTCAGACGTCCGGTTTAAAATAGTCATACATTTTTATTGTTCATCAGCATAAATTCGACAAATTTCTCCTTCGGCAGGGGCTTTGAATAATAGAATCCCTGAATATATTCGCAGTCAAGCTTTCTGAATTTTTCAACAAGCTCTTTAGTTTCAATTCCCTCGACGACGATTTTCATATTCAGAGCCTTAATCATTTTAATAACATTTTCAAGCACGATAACCATATTAGGGTTACTGTCAATTCTTGTAAATGTCTTGTCAAGCTTGATGATACGAAACGGGAGGGCTGCAATTCTCGTCATATTCGAGTAACCGGTACCGAAATCATCGAGAGAAAGACTGATACCGGCGCTGTGAAGGGTGCGGATATTTTTCATAATAGTATTCTGAATTTCGCCGGAAGCAGTTTCGGTTATTTCAAAATTGACCTGATCCGGCAGAACATTATTCTTTTTCATAATTTCTATAAGTTTTTTAGCGAGGTTATCCTCCATACACTGAGCCGGGGAGAGATTTATCTCGATATAGTCAAGGCCGAGCTGAGCGAACTGTTCGCTGCCGATAAACTCGCAGACCTTTTCCATAACGATCTGACCGATACGGTGGATAGAGCCGCTTTTTTCAGCTGCGGGAATAAAAATTTCCGGAGAGATATAGCCGTACTTTTCAGTTTTGAGTCTGATAAGAGCCTCCGCAGAAGTAAAGCGTTCCTCCCTGAGCGAGAAGATAGGCTGGTAATATATCTCAAATTCATCTGCAGAAACAGCATTTTCGAGGATCATATCCATATCACGCATAATATTATAGCGTACCTTGCTGCTGATTTCAGAAGCGAACAGAACATTACCCGTATACTGATTTTTCAGATCTTCTCCGAGAGCAACAAGCGCATCGATATTATCGATATCATCAGGGATAACGGTAATACAGATACACATGATAAGGTTGAGTTTCATCCCGTTATGATCGATAGATTCCTTATATTCATCATTAAGACGCTGAGCGACGGCAGTTATTTTCTGCATATTTTTTTCATCTGTAACGATCCGATAATTTCCGCCTTCGGTATAATAAACATCTCCATACAGCCGCAGTTCTTTCATAACGGCATTAATAGTATCAGCGACCTTTTTTTTGACACAAACGCTGTCATTATAGCCCAGCATTTCTCTGATAACTGTATAATTTGTAATTTTGAGCATAATCAGAGTTTCACGCTTGTGGTTAGTAAAGCTTCTTCTGATTTCAAAGTCATAAGCACTGAGTTTGATAAGTCCGGTTTCATTATCAGTAATTTCATCAGGCCGCTGCACCATCATAAAGAGGAACAGAAGACCTGTTGCGTTAGCGAACATATCGATAAGCACATTAGGCATCATAAACTGAACAACCGCAGCGCTGATCATAAGCATCGAGCCGACATAGATTGAAAACATCTTTGCAAGCGAAAGCATTCTGCGGTTGATAAAGACCTTATAGAAGCCGTACACAACATAATAGGCATTTATGACATACAGCAGGAAAAACAGTTTTCCTCTTGTATACACACCTGCATCATCGATATAGAAAACATGATTGGTAAAAATATTGGATATCATCAGAACGATAGCAAGAAGCAGAGGAAAGAACAGAAGCAGCTTTTTAAAATTTGTCCGTACAGCCTTATACCATGAATCGGTAAGGACGATGATATAGCTCATGCAGAAGAAGGAAGTAAAAGCCCTGAGCAGAAGATATATCGAGTGATAGACCATTTTTTCCACAATGTACAAACCGCCGCTTTTATCAAAGGACACTGCGATAATGTCAATAGTATTAGTAAAAACGGCCATTGCAGCAAGAAAGATAAAGACCTTGTTAAGCTTACCGTTTGTCATTTTTCTCAGCAGCATACAGCCGAGAATCACAATATCTATCACAAGAGCGGAATAATCGAAGAATAATAATTTTTCCATAACGCACCTCCGCGCAAAACAATACAGCAACTAAACGAATTCCGGCTCATATTAACCGGAATCAGGCAGCATGACAAAGATTTCACAACTGCCGCAAACCCATAAGAAAATTTATATTATTCTTTTAAAGCCATTATACTACATTACTCATATATATTTCAATAATATAAGAAAAATAAAAAGTTAAGGGCTGCCGCAAAAAAATAAGCAACTGCGGCAGTCCTTTTTAAAAAGCTGAGAATATAATGATGCTGCAATCACTTCAGCACAGCGAAGAAGGTCATGAACATAAGTTTTATGTCATAGAAGAAATTAAATTTTCTGATATATTCAAGATTATAGGTCATTTTTTGTGGAAGCACATCATTAACGTATGTTTCGTCAACATCAGAAGCGCCCTCCAGCAATTTATCCTCATCCTTGAATCTGATACTTGCCAGGGAAGTTATTCCGGCGGGCATAAGAAGAGTAGCCATCATTTCATCGGAATATCTGTCAACATAGCGTTCGACCTCAGGTCTTGTTCCGACGAAGCTCATTTCGCCCTTAATAACGTTAAAAAGCTGAGGAAGCTCATCAAGTCTGCACTTTCTCAGGAACCTGCCGGCACCTGTCACACGGCTGTCGTTACCCACAGTAACCTGCGACCCAAGTTTTTCCGCATCAGTAACCATAGTCCTGAACTTATAGATGTAAAATACTTTTCCATATGTTGTCACTCTTCTCTGTCTGAAGAACACAGGGCCCTTTGAATCGATCTTGATCCACACAGCAACAACAATCATCAGCCACAATATCAGCGAAGTTATCATCAGTGCAACAATAATATCAAATATCCTTTTCACAACCAGGCTTGCGCCTCTTTTTGAAAGTATTTCATAATATTCCTTTACAGCCTCATTCTGAAACCGTTC
>ONRO01000198.1 GCA_900320235.1 uncultured Eubacteriales bacterium | reverse complement strand
GAGGAGGTTCTGTGTGCTATAACTGAAAAGGCAGGCAGAATTGCTCTTGAGAGCTTCGTTGCAATGAGAGAAAAGGAGGGCGAAAAGCTCAGGGCTGATGTTCTTTCACGCTGCGATAAGATCATTTCAATAGTCGAACAGATTGAAGCACGTTCTCCGGAGCTTGTTAAGGAATATCGTGAAAGATTGTATTCAAGACTTTCTGAGGTTTTGGGAGATACAACGATCGACCCGCAGAGGATCCTGACAGAGGCTGCAATTTTCGCAGATAAGACTGCAGTAGACGAGGAAACTGTCAGACTCAGAAGTCATATTGACCAGCTCAGGACAATGCTTTCGGGAAATGAGGCAGTCGGCAGAAAGATAGACTTCATTGTTCAGGAAATGAACAGAGAAGCTAATACAACCGGTTCAAAGGTAAGCGATGCTGAGCTTGCACATAAGGTTGTTGACATAAAGGCGGAAATTGAAAAGATCAGGGAACAGATACAGAATATTGAGTAAAGCGGAGGACGCAATATGCAGCTTTTGAATATCGGCTACGGAAATATGATCTCGGCCGAAAGAATAATAGCAATAGTGAGTCCGGATGCAGCACCTGTAAAGCGTCTTGTTCAGGGGGCAAAAGACAGGGGAATGCTTATAGATGCATCCTGCGGAAGAAAGACAAAGGCAGTGATAGTAACTGACAGCGATCATGTGGTTCTGTCAGCACTTCAGCCTGAAACACTTTCGCACAGAGCAGTCAATACAGAAACGACCGAGGGGGTAGATCAGAGTGAGATCTGATGGTTTGCTGATAGTAATATCAGGCCCTGCCGGAGCAGGCAAGGGTACAGTTGTGCAGGAACTTGTCAGGGATGAAAATATCCGTCTTTCAATATCATCCACAACAAGAGCACCAAGAGGAAAAGAACAGAACGGCGTAGAATACAATTTTCTTTCAAAAGAGGAATTTGAAAGCCTTATTGCCAAAAACGGTTTTTACGAATATGCACAGTATGTCGGAAATTATTACGGCACACCGAAAAAACCTGTTGAACAGTGGCGCAGTGAGGGCAGGGATGTTATCTTTGAGATAGAAGTTCAGGGATGCAGAAAAATGAGAGATGTTTTGCCGGGATGTATCAGTATCTTTATCATGCCGCCGTCACTTGAGATTCTTGAAGCCCGTCTCAGAGGCAGAGGTACAGAAACAGAAGAGGTCATAAAAAAGCGTATGGCAAGAGCAAAGGAAGAACTTGCGATCGCAGAAGAATATGACTATGTAGTCGTTAATGATAAGCTTGAGGACTGTGTGGCAGAGGTCAGAAAGATCATTGCCGAAAACAGATCAAAAGATAAATAAGCAGCACAGAACCATGAACAGATTTTCAGGAGGTATTATTATGTATGAGCATTACACAAGACCGTCAGTAGATGATATTTTTGCAGGCAAGATGAGCAAATATGCGCTTGCAATTGCAGTTGCAAAAAGAGCAAGACAGATAACAGACGATATGCAGAGCGATAAGGGTAAGGTATGCGATAAGCCTGTAATCGTAGCAGTCGATGAATTCAAGGATCATAAGTATGCAATCCTTGAGCCTGATACAGATGACTGATATGTTTCTTACTGCCAGTGTGGCAGTGGAAAATGCTAATTTCAGTTTTGATAAGCTTTATGATTATTTTGTCCCCGAGGAACTGAAGGACAGTGTTTTTCCCGGCTGCAGGGTCAAGGTAAGCTTTGGCCATGGGCTTCGTCAGGGTATGGTTTTTGCTCTGAATAAAACCGGCAGTATCGAAGGTCTGAAAAAGATCTCCATGCTGATAGATAAGGAACCTGTGATGTCAGGGGAGCTTCTCAGTCTGGCAGCATTCATGAAAAACAGATGCTACTGCACATATTTCGACGCATGTCAGGCAATGCTTCCGGCAGGTCTTTCGGTAAAGCTTACATACAGCTATTGCGCCGTAAAGGGCGTGAGTGCAGAAAAGCTTCTCCTCTCTGAGGATGAAAAGGTGGTTTTTGAAAGCCTTCTTGAAAGAAAGAAACCGGTCAGGGAGGATAATCTTCTCAAACGCTTCGGGCTGAGGGATAACACTATTCTGAAAAGTCTGACAGAAAAGGGCGCAGTAATAAAAAGCGAAACAGTTAAAAAGAAAATATCGGATAAAACCGTAAAAATGATATGCCTGAATGATAATATTCCCAAACGGAAATATTCTCCTGCTCAGAGCGAGGTCATAAGAACACTTGAGGATATCGGTGAAGCTTCGGTAAAGGAGCTGAGCTATTTTACCGGAGCAAGTTCTGCTGTAATGACAAATCTGGTAAAGCTCGGTATATGCCGTTTTTTTGAAGCAGAACCGCCTGAGCCTGAGCCGGCGGGGGTGCAGACTGTATCTCAGACAGAACAGATAACGCTGACTCCCGGTCAGAATGAGGCTTATGAAAGAATGCTTTCGCGGCTTGAAAGCGGAAAACCCTCTGTGACTCTGCTGTACGGTGTTACGGGAAGCGGAAAGACCTCTGTTTTTATGAAGCTTGTAGACAGGGTGAATGAACAGGGCAGGGGCGTAATATGCATGGTTCCGGAAATATCGCTCACACCGCAGCTGCTTGCGAAATTCAGAGCACGCTACGGCGACAGGGTTGCGGTCTTTCACAGCGGCCTTTCGCTCGGAGAAAGACTTGAACAGTGGAAAGCAGTCAGATCGGGCCGTGCAACAATAGCAGTCGGTACACGCTCGGCTGTTTTTGCACCGATGGAAAATATCGGTCTTATCGTAATGGATGAGGAACAGGAATACAGCTATAAGTCCTCGGCAACTCCACGATTTCATGCAAGGGAACTTGCTAAATTCCGATGCAATGAAAACAAATGCCTGCTTGTTCTTTCCTCGGCAACACCTTCAGTCGAAAGCTTTCAGCATGCAGTAAGCGGCCGCTATGATCTTTGCCGTCTTGACAGCAGATACGGAAGCGCTAAGCTTCCTGATGTTATCACAGCGGATATGAATCTTGAACAGCAACAGGGAAATACAAGCGGATACAGCTCGGTACTTCTTGAAGCAGTAGCGGAAAATCTTGAAAGCGGTCAGCAGTCGATCCTTCTTCTGAACAGAAGAGGACATAATACATTTATCGCCTGCCGTGAATGCCGTGAGGTTATCTCGTGCCCGAACTGCTCGATTTCGCTTACATATCACAGCGCAAATCACAGACTGATGTGTCATTACTGCGGCTATTCGATACCTGTTCCTGAAAGTTGTCCGTCATGCGGCTCAAAAAGGATAAGATACAGCGGAGCAGGTACACAGAGGGCTGAACAGGAGCTCGCTGAGCTGTTCCCGAAGGCAAGAATACTCAGATTGGATACGGATTCTACAATGCGCCGTTATGCCTATGAAAAAAAACTGTCTGCATTCAGAAAAGGTGAATATGATATAATGCTCGGCACACAGATGGTCGCAAAGGGACTTGACTTCCCGAATGTGACGCTTGTCGGAGTGCTCAGTGCAGACGGAATGATGCACGGAGATGATTACCGCAGCTATGAAAGGACCTTCTCGCTGCTGACCCAGGTAGTAGGACGTTCAGGCAGAGGCGGACTTGAGGGCAGGGCTGTAATACAGACATTTGAACCGCAGGATCCCATAATCGGACTTGCCGCAGCACAGAATTATGATGAGTTTTTCAAAACTGAAATTGCCCTGAGAAAGGCAATGCTTTATCCGCCGTTTGCGGATATTGCAGTAGTAGCCTTTGCAGGAATTGATAAGGAAGCAGTACACAATGCATCAGAGATTTTTGCTTCACTTCTGAGGGAATGCCTCAGAGGAGAATACAAGGATCTTCCGATCAGAATGCTGGGGCCTGCGCCGGCTGCAGTTACAAAGGTCGGAGGAAAATACCGCTTCCGTATAATATTAAAATTCAAAAATACAAAGCGTTTCCGGGAAATGCTGTCGCTTCTTCTGAGAAGGACATGTACAGAGCCTGATTTCCGTGATGTGACAGTTTATGCCGATGTGGACCCTGATAATATAATGTAGGAACAGACGAACTGTATCGGTATTCAGAAGTGCTTTGAAGAAATATCAGATAATACAGTAAAAGAATCGGAGGAATCTATATGGCAATCAGAAATATCGTAAAAGAGGGAGACCCTGTTCTGAACAAGATCTGTCGTCCGGTTGAAAAATTTGATGAAAAGCTGGCAACGCTGATCGAGGATATGTTTGAAACAATGGATGACGGAGAGGGCGTTGGTCTTGCAGCACCTCAGGTCGGTATTTTAAGAAGAATCTTTGTAATCGATATCGGAGAGGGAAGAACAGAATTTGTCAACCCGAAGATAATCAAAACAAAAGGCAGACAGGAGGGCAGTGAGGGCTGTCTTTCATGTCCCGGAGAATTCGGCATTACTGAACGCCCGATGTATGTGACAGTGAAAGCTCAGAACCGTTACGGAGATCAGTTTACAGTCAATGCCGAGGGTCTTTTTGCAAAGGCAATCTGCCATGAAAATGATCATCTGGACGGAATTCTGTTCAAAGAGCATATAATCCGTAAGCTCGACCCTGAGGAACTTAAAAACCTGAAGAAATAATGTGCTGACAGCAGCAGAGAATTACTACAAATATTTGAATTATGACCGGATAAAGAAGGAGCAGAAATATGAGGATAGTATTTATGGGTACGCCGGATTTTGCTGTGCCGTGTCTGGAAGCACTGATAAAGGACGGCAATGACATAGCAGCTGTCTATACTCAGCCTGATAAGCCGAAGGGCAGGGGCTATACAATGACGCCGCCGCCGGTAAAAGTGCTTGCAATGGACAATAATATAGAAGTTTTTCAGCCGACAACACTGAAGGACGGCGAGGCAGCCCGTAAGCTTTCTGAGCTTGCACCGGAAATGATAGTTGTTGTTGCATACGGTAAAATTCTTCCCAAGGATATAATAGAGCTTCCGGAGTATGGCTGTGTGAATGTACATGCTTCACTTCTGCCGCAGTACAGAGGAGCATCTCCGATACAGCAGGCTGTTCTTGACGGTTGTAAAAAGACCGGCGTGACTGCTATGTATATGGATGTTGGTCTTGATACAGGCGATATGCTGATGAAAACGGAGCTTGAAATAGGCGAAAACGAAACAGCAGATGAACTTCACGACAGACTTTCCGCAGCAGGCGCTGAGCTTATTGTAAAGGTGGTTCATGCAGCACAGGAGGGAACACTTGTGCGTGAAAAGCAGGACGACAGCCTTTCAAGTTATGCCGGAATGCTTACAAAGAAAATGTCTGAAATAGATTTCACAAAAACAGCGGCTGAGGTGCATAACAAGGTCAGAGGACTGAATTCATGGCCGAGTGCAACAGCAGTTCTTGACGGAAAAAGAGTCAAGATTCACAGAACAGTTCTTTCAGAAGGAAAGGGCGAACCCGGACAGGTACTTTCTTTGAATCCTTTTGTGGTAGCCTGCGGAGAAGGTGCTGTTGAAATAACAGAGCTTCAGCCTGAAGGCAAAAGAAAAATGGATGCAAAAGCTTTTATCAACGGTCTTCACGGTGCGAAAGCTGAAGATCTGAAATTTAGCTGAACCGGAAATAACTTAATTGAATATAAAGACTGCGGCAGACTTCAGCAAGGACTTCCTGATGATTCAGAGTATCAGAGAGAGCCGTTCTGATAATATTGTCACCGTAGGATATGACCTGATAAATAAGCATTAAAAGGTGAGAAAATGGCAGAGAGTGCAAGACAGAAGGCTTATGAAGCTTTGGTTCGTGTAGAACGGGACAAGGCATATTCCAATATAATACTTGATAAGCTGTTGTCAGAGTCCGGGCTTACATTGCGTGATAAGGCATTCACTTCAATGCTGTTTTACGGGGTGATTGAAAAAAAGCTTCTGCTTGACTATAATCTGTCGCAGCTGTCAGATAAACCTGTGAATAAGCTTGATAAGGAAATACTGATAATACTCCGGATGGGACTTTACCAGCTGTTTTTTGCAGACAGTGTTACTGATGCGGCTGCTGTCAATGAAAGCGTAAAGCTTTGTAAGACTAACAGACTCAGCAGTGCTTCGGGCTTTGTCAATGCAGTTCTGAGGAATGCGGTAAAACTGACAGAGCTTCGCCTGCCGGAAAAGAAAAAGGGAAAGAACAAATATTATTCGATTAAATATTCATGCCCCGAAAAAATAATAAAGCTGTGGCGCAGTGCTTACGGCGATGAGATAACCGAGGGGATCCTCTTGTCTTTATCAGAAAAACCGCTGCTGTATGCAAGAGTCAATACTCTGAAGATAACCCCTGAAAAGCTTGCGGAACGTCTTGAAAAAAAGGGGATAAAAACAGAAAAAAGTATTGTTTCAGGAAACTGCATTGCAATGCACGGCGCAGGCTCTGTGCAGGAGCTTGAGGAATACAGAGAGGGGCTTTTTCATATACAGGACGCAGCGTGTCAGCTTTGCTGCGGACTTCTCGGTGCCGTAAGCGGAGATATTGCTGCTGACGTATGCGCAGCACCGGGAGGAAAATCCTTTACAATAGCAGAAATAATGAACAATAAAGGACAGATCATTTCATGCGATCTGTATGAAAGCAGACTCAGGCTTGTAAGTGAGGGCGCAAATCGTCTTGGGATAAATATTATCAGAACACATGCCGGAGATTCGTCAAAGCTTGAAAATATGCCGCAGGCGGATGTCGTTCTCTGTGATGTGCCGTGCTCGGGACTCGGAATAATCAGAAGAAAGCCCGAACTCAGGTATAAAGATGAGCTTGGAGAAGAGAGTCTTCCGCAATTGCAGTATGAAATACTCTGCAGCGCAGCCTCGGTTCTGAAAAAGGGCGGACGGCTTGTCTATTCGACCTGTACGCTGAATCCTGCTGAGAACGGCGTAAATATAAAACGCTTTCTGAGTAAACATGAAGAATTTGAACCGGCACCGCTTGAACTTCCGGAAGGAATAACTCATCTGATACAGGAGCCTGAAAACGAGCTTACTGTTTTTCCGCAGATGTGCAGAACGGACGGGTTCTTTATTTCGGCAGTCAGGAGAAAAAAAGCTTAGTGATATGTCATGACTAATGAAGGAATAAAGGAAATAATAGAAAAAGGCGGTGAGATATTTGACAGAAAATAAAACGGATATAAAATCAATGAATGAAATTGAACTGAAGACAATGCTTATGGAGATGGGTCAGCCCGGCTTCCGCAGCGGACAGGTTTATAAATGGCTTCATCAGGGAGTAAAAAGCTTCGATGAAATGACCAATATTCCCGCTGCTTTAAGGCAAAAACTTGTAGAAAACTGCTATATATCTCACGCGGCTATTGAAAAAAAATTGATTTCGGCTTATGATGGTACAGTGAAGTATTTGTTTTCGTTTGCAGATGGAGAAACAGTTGAGTCCGTTGTGATGAAATATCATCACGGCTATACCAGCTGTGTTTCAACACAGGTTGGATGTAAGATGGGCTGTGACTTCTGTGCGACCGGAAAAAGCGGCTTCCGGCGGAATCTGACCGCTTCTGAGATCCTTTCTCAGATACAGACTGAACAGCAGGATAACGGGATAAGAATCTCGAATATCGTGCTGATGGGAATGGGCGAACCGCTTGACAATTATGAAAATGTGATCCGTTTTCTGGAGCTTGTCAGCTCTGAACACGGACTTAATATAGGAATGAGACATATATCCCTTTCGACCTGCGGAATAGTGCCGAGGATATATGATCTTGCAGAAAAAAAGCTCCAGCTTACACTCTCGGTATCGCTTCATGCACCGAATGATGAGATCAGGAGCAGGACAATGCCTGTAAACAGGAAGTATCCGATAGGGGAGCTTCTGAAAGCATGCAGGTATTATGCAGAAAAAACAGGACGCAGGATATCATTTGAATACGCAATGATAGACGGAGTAAACGACAGTGATGAATGTGCCCGTGAGCTTGCAGGAAGAATCAGAGGAATGCTTGCTCATGTTAATCTGATACCCGTGAACAGCGTAAGCGGCAGCGATTACCGGAAAAGCCGCGGCGACAGACTGAAAAGCTTTATTCAGATACTTGAACGCTCGGGTATTACGGCAACGGTCAGAAGAACGCTCGGCAGCGATATAAACGCTTCGTGCGGACAGCTCAGATCGGCCGCCGGAAATAAAAAGGCAAAGGGGGAAATGGTACAATGAAATTATATTCACAGAGTGATATTGGTCTGAGAAGAAATTCAAACCAGGATTACTGCATGACGGGATATTTCCCCGACGGAGCAGCCTTTGCGATCGTATGTGACGGAATGGGCGGAGCAAACGGAGGAAGCACAGCAAGCCGTGTTGCTACTGAAACGATAGCAGAAACGATAAACGGAGGCTATCGTCCCGAAATGGACAGAAGTGAAACAGAATCGCTGATGAAACTTGCAATAGATTATGCAAATAAGGCAGTATATGATATGGCGACCCATGTTCCCGGACTTGAGGGAATGGGAACAACAGTTGTTCTGGTTATCGCAAAGGATGGACGGCTGCATGTCGTTCATGCCGGAGACAGCAGGGCATATCTGTGTACAAATGACAGTATCAGACAGATAACGACCGACCACTCGATAGTGCAGGAGCTTGTTGAAGCAGGTCAGATAACTCCCGAGGAGGCAAGGACTCATCCGAACAGGAATCTGATAACAAGGGCTCTCGGAACAGAGCCTGTGCTTCGTGCTGATTATAATGTAGTTGAATTCAAGGACGATGCAAAGGTAATACTGTGCACTGACGGAATGTCAAATTACATAACAGACGACAGCCTTCTTGATTTTATCAGGAATAACAGCTGCAGTGAGCTTACGGATAAGCTTATAGAGAAATCCAAACAGCTCGGCGGCAGTGATAATATCACAGTAGCTGTTATTTCAGCGGATTAGCAGTGCCGAAAAAAGCTTGTTAACAAAAGGTGAAAGCCTTGGCAATAAAAGGAAGTGCAGATTATTCTGCAGGCATGATCCAGCCGAATCTGAAAGGAGAAATATTAATGGATAAATACACCGGAAAAAGACTTGACGGCCGATATGAAATACAGGAACTTATCGGCGTCGGCGGAATGGCAATGGTCTATAAGGCGTATGATACGGTAGACGATACGACTGTTGCTATCAAGATATTAAAAGATGAATTTCTTGGAAACAGCGAATTTATCAGACGCTTTAAGAATGAATCAAAGGCGATCGCTGTTCTTTCCCATCCAAATATCGTAAAGGTAAATGATGTCAGCTTCGGAGATAAGATACAGTATATCGTAATGGAATATATCGATGGTATCACACTGAAAGAGTATATCGGACATCAGCATAATATACCCTGGAAAGAAGCTGTTCATTTTACAGTTCAGA
Organism: uncultured Eubacteriales bacterium; assembly: GCA_900320235.1. GTDB lineage: Bacteria > Bacillota > Clostridia > Oscillospirales > Acutalibacteraceae > UBA1213. Next base: position 1,096 of record ONRO01000198.1, on the reverse strand, counting down.
TACTTCAGGCGCTTCAGCATGCACATGAAAAGGGAATAGTACACAGAGATATGAAACCCCAGAATATCATGCTGCTTCAGGACGGCTCAATAAAGGTAACGGATTTCGGTATCGCAAGATTCTCGGATAACGAAACAAGAACAATGACAGACAAGGCAATCGGTTCTGTTCATTATATTGCCCCCGAGCAGGCAAGAGGCGATAATACGGACGGCAAGGCAGATATATACAGCGTCGGCGTAATGCTCTATGAAATGCTCACGGGAAAACTTCCGTTTGAGGCAGACAGTGCAGTATCAGTTGCGATCATGCAGATGCAGAACGAGCCTACACCGCTTCGTGAGATAAATGACAAGATCCCCGAGGGAATCGAGGAAATTACTCTCAAGGCAATGAGAAAGGATCCGAACCAGCGTTATGGCAGTGCAGGAGAAATGCTCGAAGCTATCGAGATCTTCCGCAGGAATCCTTCAGTAAGGTTCAGATACAGCTATTATGTTGACGAAAACCCGACAAGATATGTTGAAAAGCCCGGAAAAATCACTCCCTCAGTACCGGAACCATCGTATGAGGAGGAAGAATATGAGGTTTATGAGGATGAGGCAGCTGTAAATCGTCCGAAAACTGTTGTAAAATGGATAACGGGCGTTGTTGCGATACTGGTTGTCGGAGCAATTGTACTGATGCTCTATATGATGATAAGCTCAAGCATCAAGGCAAATGAAACAAAGGATGTAGAAGTTCCTGAATTTGTCGGAAAGATGTATGACGAGATAAAGGCAGATAAGAGCTATAAATTCAAATTTGAATTAAGTGCGGATTTCGAGGCTGATAAACCGCTTAATGTAGTTCTTAAGCAGGATCCGGCACCTCATTCAAAGGATGTCAAGGAAAATGCAACGATAAAACTTGTTATCAACAGTACAAGCACAACTGTTGAGGTACCGAAGCTCAAGAATTACGCAGAAAATGATGCGATAGCAAAACTTGAGCAAAGACATTTCAACTATACGGTTTCAAGGATCAACAGCACAGAAGTACAGAAGGGCTATGTAATTGAATGCTCACCTCAGGAGGGACTTCAGCTTGAGATCGG
>ONRO01000001.1 GCA_900320235.1 uncultured Eubacteriales bacterium | reverse complement strand
GTTTCAGAAGAAGTTTCTGAAGAGCCTTCAGAAGAAGTTTCAGAAGAGTCAGAAGAGTCAGAAGAGTCTTCAGAAGAGGTTTCGGAAGAGGTTTCAGAAGAGGTTTCAGAAGAGTCTTCGGATGTAGAAGCTTCTGATGTGGAAACAACAGATGAACCTGGTGTAGAAACAAAGGATGAGCCTTCAGAAGACAACAGCAAGACAGAGCCTTCATCTGATAACGGAAATGACAATAAGAACGACGTTTCTTCTGATGCAACAGGCAATACAACAGATAATACATCAAACAATAATAGCTTGATTGATGTATTCAAGACAGCAGACGGTTCACCTGCAGCAGTAGCAGCACTTGCACTTGTAACCATTGCCTGTGCAGCTGTTATTATCAGAACTTCCAGAAAAAAGAAGGAAGACTGATTTCCGGTGATTAAAAACTGAATCATAAATTACTCCGCCCCTGAAGCAGAACTTCGGGGGCGGAGATTTTTGCGCTGAATGTAAAATGTCGCAGAAAAAGAAAAGAGCCATAAGAGAAAGGGAAGTGCCCTGACTCGTATGGCTCTGTTTTCAGTAAAATATCCGTAGTCTGTAAAACAGATTATTTATGGAATTCTTTTACAGCTTTAATAAAATTCTTTTTTCTTGCGACATTCTTGTCATTGTTTGAATTGTCTGTGTATAAAAGCAGATATTTTCCGTTTGATGAAAGCTCAGCAGGATAATCGTTTTCATCCTTATCAGTGAAAACCTTGAAGCTTCCGTTTTTCTTTACCTCGCTGATAACTCTTTGAGCATCCTCGTTGAGCTTATCTGTGTTATATTCGTATATCTCAACGTAGACAGGAGAATTATCGACTGTAAAATTATATCTGTTTCCGGCTGTTGCACCGATGACCTGATACATCATTAATGTTGGTTCAGCGTCTGACGGAATGTATTTTAAATCTGTAAGATATTTTTCAAGGTCATCAAGATTATTCTTGTAATCAGATGTTTTTATCTTTTTAAGATCAACGCCCTCGTCAGTGTTGACTCCCGGAAGCTGAGGACCGCCGGTACCGAAACAGCCTGTGAGTGAAATTGCTATCACAAGTGAAAATAAACTGAGTAAAATCTTTTTCATAATATCCTCCCTGAAATTAATGGTTGCCGTGAATCTGAGGAAGCACCGGAAAAACAGCAGCCTCCTGAAATATTCCCTGAACAGACCTGTGTGGTAAAAATATGTTGTCTGTCCGGATAAAACGATTGCAGACATCAGAAATATCCGCAATTTTACAAACAAAATAATTATACATTATTTAAAAGCTCAATTCAAGTATTGAAACGATTATTTCCGCAGGAATAGCAAAAATTATTTTTTGAAAGATTAAGTGATCCGCATTTGCTGCATATATATGTTTTGTCCTGGGAAGAGTCATTCTGAGCGGGATCATTATTTCCGGTTTCCGGTACGGGCGGCTGATCGGATTGATTTACGGCTGTAAGATCGCTCTGCGGCGGTTCCGGCTGAACGGAAACAGGCTCAAAACTTTGCTGTGCCTGCGGAGGAGCAGAGCTGATGCTTTCGGGAGAAGTATAGGTGCTGCTGTAAAATCCGGCAGCGTTTCCGTCGGAATTCATATACATATTTGTTCCATGCATTTTAATGGAAACTTTAGCGTTTTCGATGCTTGCGATATATCTTTTTGCAAGCATGATGCAAAGAATAAATAAAGCAGCGCAGAAAAGATAATAAATGATAAACATAACAGGCGCGGAAGGTACATTGTCGATGATCTGCTTTCTGATGGAAATGGAACCGTCGGTGTTTTTGAACATCCCGGTGCTGAATCCGAAGGCAATGTAAAATATCAGACATGTTATGGTTATCAGCGCATTGGCAAATGAGGCGATAATAAAGAATCTTCCGGATGAATGGTTAATGTCGCTGCATCTGACAGTTTTGATGATCGAGTTGCAGAAAAGGAAGCCGCTGAAAGTCCAGAATGCATATGCAACAGGGGGAAGAATAGTCTGTAATAAAGAAATAATCTCGGTACCGTCTGAATTACTGTCTGACAGGAGTGCGGCGAATACAGAATAAAAAGAAGAGCCTGCAAGCTGGGAAAGAGAATGAAGAAAAGCAAGAATAAAAAAGACTCTGAACAGGTTGAAGGGCGCAGGTGTGATAACAATATCAGGCGAGCTGTTTTTTCCGGAATTGATAAGAAGTGAAACAAGACCGATAAAGGGAAGAAAGACTGCTGCAGCTGTGAGTGTCATGACAAGTCCTTCGTAGGCTGATGTGATACCTGCGGTAAGTTCATCATCAGGGGAAAGTATGATGCCTGATGAAGATGAATTTCCGAAAATGCATGCATCGCCAAAGATAAGCGAAATGATAATTACAGAAAGTAATGCGATCATTACGGGGATTAACCTGGTGTTGAATACTTTTTTCAGAAATTTTGGATTATCTGAATATGGGTTGAACATCTGATTGAAAGTAAAAGGATAATTCATAAAAACCTCCGGGAAATAAAAGATATAAATATAAAGGTTCAGTTGTATTTATTGTCTGTGGAATTGTTTGCTGGAGACTGTCCGGGATTGCCGTTCGGAATATAGAATGAGCATACAGCAGCTTTTGAAGCAGAGCGCAGTACCGAGCGGTAGCCCTTGATGATAAAAATAAGACAAAATGAAAATACGCACAGAGATGCAAATATGACAGTGTCACATCCGGTCTCACCTACATATGAAAAGCTGATCTCTGTACCGATCTGGTCGGGCATGATAAGCTCACGCAGACAGGAAAAGAAATTAAAGAAAAAGATGACTGAACTGATAACCGAAACGAAAAGTGAAAAACCTGATCCTGATCTTTTGTATGTATCGCCTTTGATCGAGTTTTTGACTGAATTTACAAAATACATAAAACCGATTATGACACAGATGATGAGGGTACCGTTAAAACATGTAGCACCGAACAATGCTCCTGAGTTCATGCCGTTGACAACTGCAAACGAAGTATCAGGGCTGAGTTTACCATACTGATCGGCTATCATGTCTGCCTGATGCATAACAGAAACGCTGCAGAATGAAATAATAATAAGCATTATAGTAAGTATCATCGCATAAATAAGAGAAAGCTTTGTAAGATTAAGTGCTGTGATGAGCCTGTCTTTGTTTTTGAAACGGGAGGCTGTAAATGTATAAATAATGGAAAGTGTAAAAAGGGCAAGAAATGAAAAAATAAATGACATGACAATAATATTTGCGGAAGTGACCTTTTCGATACCCATTATATAGTATAAGAATGTAAGAGGAGAAAAAAGCTGCGGCGATAAAGATGTGAATAATATCCTTAATAATGAAAACACTGTAAGAACAAGTGCCGATATCATAGCAGTGATTCCGGAAGCGGAAGAAAACAGAGCGGCAAGACCTTCAGTTGTTTTATGATTCATCACAACATCCTGATGAGGAAAAACAAAACCTGACATAATATAACCTCCTTGCAATAAAAAACTGATCCGTAAGAATCGTGATTATAATTTCTGGAAATATAATTTTGCAGCTTCGGAAAATAATAAAATTGAAGCTTATATATAATTGTACAATAATAAAAGTGTAATATCAAGAAAATAACGGAGCAAAGTTTTTACTATTTGTAATATT
>ONRO01000002.1 GCA_900320235.1 uncultured Eubacteriales bacterium | reverse complement strand
TTCGTGTAAAATAATTCTGGGTGTTTTTAGGCAGAAAGAATATCAGCAGTTCAGGCTCAAAAAGCCGGGCGGTGCCGGAGTAAAACTATTTCAGGCTATATTAGCCGTGAATCGCGACCCCGGCGGCACGCCGGTCACCTGCCGCGGGGTTTACTATTTACATTTTCAAAATCATATTGTATAATATATCCGGATAAATACTGTACAGAACAGAGTTTTTTCTGCATTCATGAAGAAGGTCTGTTCCGGAAAAGAAATATTATCAGGAAAGGTTATGTTTCAAATGAGCAATAAAATTGGTAGAAACGATCCCTGCTGGTGCGGAAGCGGAAAAAAATACAAAAAATGCCACGAAGAATTTGACGATAAAATAGCTTACATTAAAAGTCAGGGACACGAGGTGCCTGACCATAGTATCATAAAAACACCCGGACAGATCGAAAAAATAAGGGAAAGTGCAAAAATTAATATTGCCGTGCTTGACTATGTTGCAGAAAATATCAAAGCCGGTATGACAACACAGCAGATCGATGACCTTGTTGCAGAAAAAACTGCTGAGCTTGGCGGAATACCTGCGCCGCTGAATTATCAGGGCTATCCGAAAAGTGTGTGTACATCTATAAATGAAATTGTCTGCCACGGTATTCCCTCAGACAATGTTATTCTTAAGGACGGCGACATTGTAAATGTTGATGTCAGCACTATTCTTGACGGTTATTTTTCTGATTCTTCAAGAATGTTCTGCATCGGTGAGGTAAGCGAGGAAAAAAGAAAGCTTGTTGATGTAACAAAAGAATGTGTTGAAAAAGGTCTTGAAATGGTAAAGCCCTGGACTTTCCTCGGTGATATGGGACAGGCTGTTCATGAACATGCACTTAAGAATGGTTTCTCTGTTGTCCGTGAGATCGGCGGTCATGGCGTCGGACTTGAATTCCACGAAGATCCATGGGTCAGCTATGTTTCAAAAGCCGGAGAAGAAATGCTTCTTGTCCCAGGTATGATTTTTACGATAGAACCTATGGTTAACATGGGAACTGACAAGGTCTTCTGTGACAAAGAGGATGGCTGGACTATCTACACAGCCGACAAAAAACCTTCTGCTCAGTGGGAGATCATGGTTCTCGTTACAGAGGACGGTCATGAGGTTCTGGCTTACTGATATTTTGCACTTCCGGTTATTTTCCGGAAGTGTTTTTTATCCATTTTAATTGCAAAGCGAAAGCTCCGCCCGGAGTGTATGAGGCGGAGCTTTCGCTTTGATATATTTGGAGGTCTGCAAAATGCAAGTCACTGATAATCTACAACATCTACCCAGCTCTTAAGGAATTCTTCTTCGCCGGGAATACGCTTGACAAGCTGTGAAGCTGCAACTATCGGCAGCCACTGCTGTACATACTGTTTTGCTGTATCACTCTTTCTGCAGAACATTGTCAGGTACATATCGGCAAGCTTCTTGTCCCTGAGTGAGAAAAGAAGATAGGTTCTTGCCGCATCTGCGGATGCATTTCCCTGAGTTGCATGTGACCAGTCAATGATATGCGGATTGCCCTCGTTGTCAATGATTATATTTGACGGGTTGAAATCACCGTGACAAAGCTTATTATGCTTAGGCATACTGTCAAGCCTTGTATGAAGCTCATAGCGGATCGTTGCGTCAACCTTACCGTTGAGAGAGCTTATCTTTCTGTTCATCTTATCCTTGAGTTTATTGAGAAGCGGAGCCTTTTTACTCTGTACCTTGAGCTGAAGATCAACAAAATCATTCATATACTTTTCGATATTGTCCGGATCCTCCTGCATGATCTGTTCAAGAGTTTTTCCCTCAACATAATCCATTGTGATAGCCCATTTGCCGTCTATAAGTGAAACTGCTTTAAGCTCAGGGATCGGAAGACCTGTTTCCTCAACTCTTGCCTGATTGAGTGCTTCGTTCAGGATATCTGACTTCGGATATTTATCTGAAAAAATCTTTATTATAGAATCCCCTTCTCTATATATAACCTTTTCTTTTCTTGTAGCAATTACGTCCATATCGGTTCTCCTTTCAGAATATATATACTGACAATTGAAAGATAATCATAGTCAATTATTAGCTTGGATATATTATACAACTATTTTTTTATAAAGTATAGATTAATTTTGCAATAATTTTTGTGCTATTTTTT
>ONRO01000183.1 GCA_900320235.1 uncultured Eubacteriales bacterium | reverse complement strand
GCTTTCATTGCCTTGAAGCTACCTGTCCAGTTAGTATTGGTCATTCTGACAACTGAGCTGTTGCTTGTGCGGAATGTACGCTTTGCTGCTGCGCTGCCGTCCGGTACAGCTGCACTGAGTGTATAAGTTTCTCCCACACCGAGAGTCAGCACACCCTTTGAGATCGTTACCTTCTGAGGAGCATTTTTAACTGTAATCCTGCATGAGCTTTCAAGACCTGAATTGTTTTTTGCTGTTACCCATGCTGTACCTGTTCCAACAGCTTTTACATTTCCTCTGCCGTCAACTGTTACAAGCTTTGAATCTGATGTTCGCCATTTCACACTCTGAGCTGCTGTCAGCTTAAAGCTTTCGCCTTTTCCGAGTGACAGAATACCCTTGTTCAGCTTCGGCGCTGATGATGTGCTTGCAGCTGAAGCACTTGTGACGAAAATATCTTCGTCCGTCTGTACAGCTGCCGCGAATGCAGCTCCGGTAAGCATTGCTGTGCTGAGCATTACTGCGGTTATTTTCTTTATAAAGTGCATTTCAAATACTTCCTGATGATTTTTGTCAGTAATATGTATTATTTTAACATAAAATTACAACCAAGTCAATTGATTGTTGTATATAAGCACGAAAACCGACTTTCTTATTAAGAAATTTAAACATACTGTCATCCTGAGCGCAAGCTAAGGATTTTTTTCACAATAATAGAAGTATCAGAAGGATTCTTCATCGCTATGCTCCTCAGGATGACATAATCAGTTGTGATTTTTTGAAAATTGATTTCCTGTGGCTATAAGTGCAAACACGGTGCATTCCATCACTGATCGCTGATGGATTAGTGTAGAAAATCCGGAAGCTTTGAAGAAACTATAATCAGCCGAAATAAAAGTATTTGTCAGAAGAAAGCATGAACTGCGACTTCGACAGTATCGGATAGTGGGCAAGAGCGCAGCGAACCCTGCGATTTTGACAGCGGAGTCACTCCTCATTTGGTGTAAAATAATTCTGGGATTTTTAATGCAGAAAGAATATCAGCAGTTCAGGCTCAAAAAGCCGGGCGGTGCCGGAGTAAAACTTTTTCAGGCTATAAAAGACGTGAATCGCGACCCTGGCGGCACGCCGGTCACGCTGCCGCTGGTTGCATTAATTGTTGAATGATGGTATTATATAGGTAGTGATGGATTGAAAGGGTGTCTGTATGGCGTTAATAACGGTAAGCGGTCTTATGATGGAATTCGGAGATCAGCGCTTGTTTGAAAATATGAATTTTGAAATACAAAAAGGCGACAGGGTGGGACTCATCGGAGTCAACGGCAGCGGCAAAACGACTCTGTTCAGGATACTGACAGGAGAATACAGTCCGACAGACGGAACAGTAGTTATCAATAAAAACAGTACGGTCGGATATATGCAGCAGCATGTATGCAGAAATCTTGAACGCAGCGCCTATGATGAGGTAATGACAGTTTTTGATGATCTGATCAGAATGGAAGAGGAACTTGAAGGGCTTAACGTCCTGATCGGTTCAGTACATGATGAAATAGATGAAATGGTCGAAAGACAGGCATTTCTACATGACGAATTCACAAGGCGCGGAGGTCTTACTTGCCGCAGCAGGGCAAGGTCAGCACTTCTCGGACTCGGGTTTGATGATGAAAAAATGCAGCTGCCGATAAGTGCGCTCAGCGGAGGACAACGGGCAAAGCTGCAGCTTGCAAAGCTTCTTCTCTGCGGTGCTGATGTACTTCTGCTTGACGAGCCTACCAACCATCTTGATACAGAAAGTGTAGAATGGCTTGAGCAGTTTCTGACTGAATCAGGCTGTTCGTATATTGTAATATCACATGACAGATATTTTCTTGACAAGACAACAAACAAGACCTTTGAAATAGAGAATAAAAAAATGGCAAGATACAACGGCAATTATACAGCTTTTCTTCCGCAGAAACAGGAGCATCTTCTGTCAATGCAGAGAGCATATGACAATACCATGAAGGAAATAGAACGTCTGGAGGGTATTATCGAGCAGCAGAAACGCTGGAACAGGGAAAAGAATATCAGAACCGCTGAAAGCAAGCAGAAGGTTATCGACAGACTTGAAAGAAATCTTGAAAAGCCTGAAAATGCCCCATCTGCGATACATTTTGATCTTGGGATCAGGAATCAGAGCGGAAATGATGTTCTTGAGCTTGAGAATGTATCACTGAGCTTTGGCGGAGAACCGATTTTCAAAGATGTTGCCATGGACATCAAAAGGGGAGAGCGTATTTTCATTCTGGGGCCGAACGGATGCGGAAAGACATCGCTGCTTAAAACTATTCTCGGAAAATATAAGGCACAAAGCGGCAGAATAAGCTTTGGAGAGGGAGTAAGAACCGGATATTACGATCAGATTCAGACCGGGATGGACAGCGAAAAAACAGTATTCCAGGAGCTTTCAGACAGCTTTCCGGCAATGACAAACACTGAGATACGCAGCACACTTGCAAGGTTTTTATTTAAAAATGATGATGTATTCAAAGAGCTTTCCACACTCAGCGGAGGTGAACGTGCAAGGGTGCTTCTTACAAAGCTCATGCTTGGCAGAGCTAATTTTCTATTGCTTGACGAGCCAACGAACCATCTTGATATAAATTCATGTGAGGCACTTGAATCTGCTCTGAAGGAATATGAAGGCACACTGCTGATTGTATCGCATGACAGATATCTTATCAATGCTCTTGCTGACAGGATATTCTATCTGAGCGCAGACGGGATACAGGTTTATGAAGGCAGCTATGAGGATTATCTGAAAAAAGCCGAACCGTTCAGAAAAAAACCGGTTGCAGCTGATGCAGAACCTAAGCAGGAAAAGCAGGTCGATTATAAAAAGAAAAAGGAGCTTGACGCACAGCGCCGCAAGGCAAAGGCAAGGCTTGGAAGACTTGAAAAGGAAATATCTGATGCCGAAGAAAGGCTGTCAGAGCTTAATGAAATGCTGAATTCACCGGAGGTTTCATCTGATTATGAGAAGCTTCTGAAAACGACTGATGAGATCACACAGACCGAATCTGCACTTGAGGTCATGTATGGGGAGTGGGAGGAGCTTTCCGAGCTGACTCAGGAATAAGCTTTATTACATATGTAAAAAGGCTGTAAATTACCGCAATTTTCACAGCGGCAGTTTACAGCCTTTTTTTGTTATGACATCGGATATGTTCAGCTGACAACATTGACCGGAGTGCCGTTCAGAAACTGGAGAATATTGTTTGTTACGATATCAAGAAGTCTTCTGCGTGTTTCGATTGGCGCCCATGCAATATGCGGAGTGATAATGCAGTTTTTCGCTCCCATAAGTATACAGTTTTCTTCCATGGGCTCAACACTGAGTGTATCAATGCAGGCACCGCCGAGATGACCGCTCATCAGCGCATCATAAAGATCCTTTTCGACAATGACACCGCCTCTTGCAGTGTTGACGAAAAGAGCCCCTTGCTTCATTTTTGAAAAGGCGGAGCTGTCAAACATTTTTTCTGAATCGCTGTTGAGAGGACAATGCACAGTCACGATATCGCTTGCTTTCAGAAGTTCATCAAGGCTGGTCTGTCTTACACCGTCAATGTTTTTTTCGCTGCGGTTGTACGCAATCACATTCATCTGAAAAGCAACAGCTATTTTTGCAACAGCCTGACCGATTGCACCCAGTCCGACAATACCAAGTGTTTTACCGGCAAGTTCACTGAGCGGATATACAAAAGGTGAAAAGGTCGGACTGCGTTTCCATCTTCCCTGCTGAACATATTGGTCATACATAGCTGTTTTGTTGTAATGCTCAAGAATCAGCGCAAAGGTATGCTGAGCAACAGAATTTGTTGAATAGGATCCGGCATTGCACACGGTTATACCGCGGCTGCGGCAGTAGAGGATATCAATATTGTTGTAGCCTGTGGCAAAAAGACCGATATAGCGAAGTTTTTCTGCAAAACGTAGAGTATGGCTGTCCATCAGCGTTTTGTTGCATATTATCATATCCGCATCAGCAACAGCTTCAGCCACCTCATCATATTTCAGAAGTCCGTATTCAGAAACCATGCCGATAGCCTTCAGCGGGTCGCTTGTCACCTGAGAATCAAAAACAGTTTTTGCATCTGTAAGTACTATTTTCATATTACAATATTCCTTTCATTTTGTCTGTTCAGCTTTTCAGCAGCCTTACATCATAATAATCTTATACCAGATTATATAAAAAAATCCCTGACACTGTCAACTCCTGCCCGCCGGCAGCGGCAGCGTGACGCGCCCGCAGGAAGTGCCCTTGGGGTGCTGCACCCTTGACGCGCAATCACTCCGTATACACTGCGCTCTGACAGAGAAGTACTGTTGCACTCCCGCGGTACTGACTTTTTCATCTCATTACCATTTGGTAAGTTTATCAAAAGAATTACCGAGATCAATCATATCAGATTCAGTTACCATGGCAGTAAATTTTTCAGGCAGCTTTATAAGCGTAACAAACCTGAACACGCTCATATAAAGCTGACTGATGTCTGAGTAAGAAGTAGCGTGACGAAGCCGCCCATGCTCACACAAAGCTAAACGGTGCTATAACTTCTGATTTCTGAGTTAAATCTTCTCAGGCGAGCAGCTTACGGGGTTATCAGCGTAACGAAGCCGTCTGCGCTCACATGAAACTAAACGCTGCTAAAGGAATAAGCGAGCACGCCGAAGGCAGCGCAGCGTGGTAAAGCGGGTGCAGTAAGCGAGCACGCACACCGCAGGCGGTGGGCAGCGCAGCGGGGGCGGGGTAGAGTTAAGGAAGAGAGATTTCAAAAGAGAG
>ONRO01000006.1 GCA_900320235.1 uncultured Eubacteriales bacterium | reverse complement strand
GTCAAGGGTGCAGCACCCCAAGGGCACTTCCTGCGGGCGCGTCACGCTGCCGGCATGCTGGTTTTTGTTGTTGACATATAGTCGGTTATTGTAATATAATGTAAATGGAAAGTTTTACACATTTTTTTATGTGAACTACGGAGATTGTTATGCCTAAAAAATATTTTTTCACGATCAATCTGCTTATAAAAAGCGATACAAATATAAATAATGCTGTCAATTCGATTATAGGTGATGAACGCTTCTTTAAACAGAACGTTCAGCTTATTCTTATCGACAGTGTAGGCAGCAAGCTTTCTATTGAAGTCTGCACACAATACAGCAGCCGCTATCCTGATAATGTCTTTTTTGTTGATGCTGAGGGAGAAAAGCCTGCAGAAGCCTACAACCTCGCCGCTCCTCTTTCGAGCGGTATTTATATCTCTTATATTGATAATTACGGTACTTATTCGCCAAAGGCACTCAGCACAGTTTTTTCAATGATAAAAAGCGGACGTGTTCCTATTCTTTGCATCCGTCCGATGCGCTCTGTAATGCTCTCTGAGGATATACCTTACAATGATTCTATGGCCAACGGTACTGTTCACCTTCAGGATACACCTGATAAATTCATACTGTTTTTGGGTGCATACTTCTTTCACAAAAGAGTTGTTTCCAAACTCAGCTTTGATAAAAAACAGCGCTTTCATTATGATGTCAAATTCCTGATAAAAGCTTTGCTAAAACCAATGAATTATGTTTATTCGGATAAATGCAGCTACACTTCAAGCAGTCCGTGTGAACAGGATATCAGAAGATATGAACCTCAGTATTCTGCTGTTTTCTATACAAGGTCAGTCAAGGATTTTATAATTCCTATGCTAAAAAAGTACAATGACAAAAGCTTCATAATGTATATTATGATGTATCTTATAGAAGTCAAATTTGCACTGAACGCAGATGACGATTATAAAAAAGTTCTTATCGGAAGTCATGTAAAAGAATTTCTTGATATATGCTCCGAAGCTCTTCAGTATATTGATGATACTGTAATCCTCAACCGCAGACTTTGTACCCTCAGTGGAATTGATGAGGAGATGCCTTTCAGATTTATCAGAATGAAAAGAAAAGAACCCGATCTTTTTCCGGAGGTGGATCTTGTTTCTCCGAGAGATAATGTGGTCGGAAAATACAGGGTTTCTGAGAACAGAATAGCTGCTCTCCCTTTGTGCGGTGAATTTGTATGTCATATCGATGGTGTTCTTATCTCAAGATCAAAGGATATCGTTGCAGAAATCCAGACTCTTAATTTTGATGCTGAAGGTATTTATATCGACGCAATTCTCAGAGGCTGCTCTCATCTTGATGAAAAGGATTTCAGCGTATATTCTGTCTATAACGGCGAAAGACGACCCGTTATCCGCTCTCAGGTATATACTCTGAAAAAATACTTCGGCCAGTCTTTCCTGAAAAGATATTCCTTCAGATTTTTCATTCCTGTTGACAGTATCTCAAAAATTGATACTGCAAGCCTGAATTTCAGATATAAGAATCTCGGATTCCGTATGATGCTCTCATTCCCCCGTGCTTATTCAAAGCTTTCAGATGAAATGAAATCATCATATGCTCTTTTCGGTGATAAGGTCCTGACTTACGAATCTAAAAGCAAAACGCTTGTTATCAAAAGAGCGACCGAAAGCCTTATCACTATCTCTGAATCGAGGTTTCTCGGTGAAATCAGAAAAAAATCCGGTTTCCGTGAAAGACTCTATTACAACAGAATAAGAAAGAAAACTAATAAAGCTACAAAAAACAATGACGGCAAAAAAATTATCATGTTCTATGAGGACAAAGGTATAAATTTTAACGGCAGTCTTTTGTTCAGATATTTTTACAAGCACAGGCTCCACGATTTTGAACCGTACATATGTGTCAGAAGAGATTCGCCTGAACATGAATTTCTCCTTGACAAGGAATATGACAATGTTCTGGAAACCGGTTCGGTCAAAGCTAAAATACTGACACTTGCAGCTGACATAATTTTTGCTGAGGACTGCGATCCATATGATTCACTTGGATTCAACAATAGTGACAAGCTTTATCTTCGTGATCTTATGACAGCAATGACTATCTCTGTCAAGAACTATTTTATGACTTATGAAACAGCTCAGTACAATAACAGACTCAGAGATAATACCCAGATGGTTTTTTGTGCTTCCGAAAAAGAAAAGGAAAATCTTCTTCTGCCTGTATATGATTATGACGAAAGCATGATAAAGGTGACTGGCAGCGCCCTGCTTGACGCTGTTAACAAATCCAAGGAAAAAATCATTCTTATCGCACCCGGCAAAAGAAAGCTGTTCAAAATCTATGAAAATTCAAGCTATTATCGCTTTACGGAAAGCTCCTTTTTTAAAGCATATAACGATCTTCTTTCTGACAAGGATCTTCTTGAGGCATGCAAGCTTTACGGCTGGCATGTTGCTGTACTGATGCCGAAGTCAATCGAGAAATATGCCTCCCTTTTCCCTGATGATCCTTCTGTTAAAGTATACCCATACACAGAAAATACCGAAACTGTACTTCTTACCCGGGCAAGCGCTCTTGTAACTGATTATTCTGATCTGCAGTACAGATTTGCGTACCTCGGAAAAAGTGTAATGTACTTCTTCCCGCAAGGTCTGCCGATAAACTCAGAGCATAAGGGCGAGGGAATCACAAGAAACGGATTCGGAGAGGTTCTTTTTGAAAAGGACGAGCTTTGTGACAGGCTTATCAGAGGAATGGAAAACAATTTCTCCAGAAGTGAAAAATACAAGCTCAGACGTGACAAATTCTTCGGTAAACAAGACAAAAGCAACTGCCGCAGAATATATGAGCAGACTGTCAGGATCATAAGAAGTATATGATTATAATAATTCAATACAATTAATAAACACAGCCGGTGATATGATTATTGCCGGCTGTGTTATTTTTGAGCTTTTTCAGAAGCTTTACACTGATATATAATTATCTGCTGAATATTTAAGTTTTTGCAGGGGGCTTTACAAAGGCTTGCGGTTTCTAAGGATGCGGCTGTCCGGTGGACAACGCTGCAATGCAGCAGCACCGACCGAGCCGGCAGGTGAGGTCCGGAGCATTTGGTCAGGGATTCGGGGACTGAAAAACACCAATTTCTCATGCTTTCTGCCTGTCCCCCACAAAGGAACGAATATAAAAATATATACGTTTTTTGAATATTAGTATTAGCCTTCTGATTATGCGCATTGAAAATATAATGTCGGGATCAATAATTCTGCTTAAATCGAGTAGGAGGCTACCCATTAGTTGAGCAGCCGACCTCTCACACCACCGTGCGTACCGTTCGGTACACGGCGGTTCAATAGTT
>ONRO01000136.1 GCA_900320235.1 uncultured Eubacteriales bacterium | reverse complement strand
CTTGTTTCTTCGGGAAGGATAATATCCTGGACATAACCGTTTGCAGCTGCATTATCCGCACCAAGGTTTTCTTCCTTGAACTGAGCCACTACTTTTGCACGCTCTGCCTTAGGATCAGCAGCACCCTTCAGTTTTCCGCCGAAATCGTCGCCAAGATTAATTACAGCTGCAGCTTCAGGAGTAAGTGCGCTGATGCTTGCACCTGCCCATGCATATGTTATATCTGCCGCAGCGCCTGTTCCGGCCGCTGCAATATATACTGCACCAAAAGCATCGCCTGTGATAACTGTTACCTTAGCTGTTGTAGCCTCTGCATATGCGCAGGAGAGCTTTGCAGCAGATTTGATGCAGGCAAATTTTTCAGCATCAAGAAGTGTTACAACCGGAATACCAAAGGCATCACAGAAACGTATAAACCTTGCAGCCTTTGCCGCACCCTTACCGTCGATTTCCTTTGCATTGCTTGCAACAACGCCGACAGTCGCACCCTCAACAGTTGCAAGAACTGTTCTCATGCTTTTGCCGTATTCGCTCTGAAGCTCGATACCGCTGCCGCCGTCAACGACTGTACTGATAATATCATCATATGAAGCATCTGCATCATCAAATTCAACTGTTCCTGCATAATCAAGGTTATTTGAGGGCAGCATTGATACAAGGTCTTTTACCTTTTCAATTGCCTTTTCCTCATCCTCTGTGACAATATGAGCTACGCCATGAGCAGCATTTGTTTTTGCATCAGAATCAGAGCCGTCTGTATTAATTGTAAGGCTTGCTTTTTCAGTCATTACAACAATATCACCGCTGACAGCAATAAGTGCCTGTGTGCCGCAGCAATTGCCAAGAACAACAGATATCTGCGGTACCACGCCGGAAAGATTTGAGCTGTATCTGAGTACATCTCCGTATGCGCCGAGAAGATCACTTCCCTCATCAATTCTTCCGCCGATAGAATCATAAATGCTGACAACAGGTTCGCCTGTTTTAAGAGCCAGATCAAAGACCTTTTTTATCTTTGCAGCCTGAGCCTTGGACATTGCACCGCCGGAAACATCTGGATTCTGCGCATATGCAAAAACACCGATGCCGCCTATATTTCCTCTGCCTGCAACGACCTCAGCATAACCTGAGGATGACCTTGCAAAAGAGTCGATCTCTGTAAAAACTCCATCATCAAACAGCCTTGTGAGTCTTTCATGAGCCTTAGAAGCACATATTTCCTCACGTGCTGCCTGCAGAGCGTCAATTTTTGACTGAACACTCATCCTTTTTCCTCCTCGAATATATAAAAAAATAAAATTCCGAATACTATTATAGTATAATTTTGTCAAAATTTCAAGTATAAAAAAACTCAATCATCTAAATTTTATCCAAAAACAGGTATTAACATTTTTCCGGGCAGCAAAGCT
Source organism: uncultured Eubacteriales bacterium (assembly GCA_900320235.1). GTDB lineage: Bacteria > Bacillota > Clostridia > Oscillospirales > Acutalibacteraceae > UBA1213. The sequence continues at coordinate 5,009 of ONRO01000136.1, read as the reverse complement.
GCATCATGTTCTGTCAGGTGCAGCAGGACAGGTATCATATACCTCGACTACTTTTTCTCTCATCCACAGGAACGGATTTACACGCACGGAAAAGCCATAGCCATTATCCATTCTCCACTGGTAGCTTGGTGCCTGCGGCAGGCCGTACATTGCAAGTATTGTCATTATTACTCCGCCGTGAGTCACGACACCTGCCTCTGTAATTCCCTCAGCCGACATTTTTTCAACAAGCCTTTCAAATCCCCTGCCGACTCTTGATGCAAAGGCTTTTCCGCTTTCACCTCCTGGAGGAGGTGTTTTATCAGAATTCTGCAGCCACTGACCAAACAGAGGATTTCCGGCAAGTTCCTGAGCACTTTTACCCTCCCAATCGCCGAAATCACATTCACTGAAATTGCTTATATTGTTTATATCCATTCCCGGGAAGATAATCTCGCAGCTTTGCAGACATCTCTGAAGAGGACTTGAATATACCTTCTGAACTGTCGGATAACCTGCAGTTTCTCTTATAAGCACAAGGTTTTCACGTCCTGTTTTTGAAAGATCCACATCTGTTGAACCTATATATCTGCCTTTTAATGTTTCGTCCACAGCACCATGACGAATCAGATGTATTACATATGACTGCATCCTTAAAACTCCTTAAAAAATTGTAATAATTTTTTTTTGTAAACAACTTTACAAAATGTTTTAAATGGTATATAATTTACTTACTGTTTATATGTAAATTAGGGTCGAATTCTGTGTTTACAGAGGTTTCGCCTATCATATATATTAGTATTTTATGTCCGTAAAGTCAAGAGGTGGAATATGAACAACGATTTTCCAAGGATAATAACTCTGCTCAGAAAAGAACGGGGGTTAAGCCAGAAACAAGCTGCATTGGAGCTGGGAGTTTCTCAGGCTCTGCTCTCTCACTATGAAAAAGGTATCAGAGAATGCGGACTTGATTTTGTTATCCACATTGCCGATTATTATTCTGTTTCATGCGATTATCTTTTAGGCAGAACCCCGGACAGAGCCGGAGCTACATTGAAGCTTGAGGATCTTCCGGATAATCATGAGGTTCACAGCGAGGATGAAAGCAAAAGCAACACTCTTATTACTTTGAACAAAAAACTCATCCAGAATTCAGTCAGTATAGTTTATGAGATCCTTGCACAGCTTAATAACAAGGGTCTGACGACTGAAATTTCGTCTTACCTTATGGTTTCTGTATATAAAATGATCAGAACTGTTTATTCAGCAAATAACAAAAATCCCCAGGCAATGTTTTCTGTGATTCCTGAAATGTATGCAGGTCTTTCGGATGCTTTGCAGAGCATCATCGAAGCTAATGCCAGACAGATCGCAGGCGGTAAACCGGCAGATGGTTTCCAGGGTATTGACAGCAATTCTGCTCCAAATCTTTCTCCGGAGATTATTTCAAAGCTTTATCCTGACCTTGCACCGTCGCTTTATAACCTTATCCAGAAAACTGAAGAAAAAATCAAAAAACTCTCTTGATTCGATCCGGCTGATAATCCCCTTTCAGAGGGGGGCTGGATCGTTTTTTATCTCCCTCTATTCCTGTCATACCTGAATATAAAAAAACGGTACATGCTGTTTAAAGCTTGCACCGTTTTATTTTTATTTGCTTTTTACTGTTATCATGATTCCGGACCGGTCGAGATATTGATACTGATCTTTGAACCGTAAGGAGCCATATCGCCGGCATTATAGTTTTCATAGCCGACAACCTTGCCGGATTCAACTGTATCACTTGCAACATAATTACCGGGAGAAGCGATAAAGCCCTGCTCGTTAAGTGCTGTTACAGCTGATTCAACGGACTGACCTGCAATAACAGGAAGCTCTCTGTTTGAAAAGCCCTTGCTTACAGTTACAACAATTACAACACTCTTTCCGGCCTTGCTGTTTGCTTCAGGACTCTGAGAGACTATCTGTCCCTCTGCATATTTATCACTGAATATTTCCTCGTTAGCTTTGATTATAGTATAATCAGAATCACCTGACTGCTTTGCAATAATATCATTGTAATTCTTGCCGACAAGGTTCGGAACCGAAATTATGTTAGGATCAACAGACTGTTCTTCGGATTGCTCAGAGGATTCCTCCTCTTCAGTCTGCGGAGTAAATATTGTAAGATTCGTCACAGGATGATCGTTGATCCAGATTATTCCTGCTATAAGAAGTATGAGCATACAGCTGAGCACGGAAAGTATAGCCCATGCATAACCCGGTACGCCTCCCTTTTTCGGAGTATAGCCGTTTGCTGCCTCGCTTTGTCTTGCGCTTCTGCTTACTTCTGTGCGGATAGCCTTTACTGCCGGAGCAGCTGTAAGCTGATCTCTCATTTCCTCAAATGTCTGTATACGCTTTTTAGGTGAAACCTGAAGACCGCCTGCAAGCGCCTGGACTACATGAGAAGGAAGCTTCTTGAATACTGCTGTCGGGATAGGAAGTCTGCCGTCGGGCTTTCTGTCGGAGCTGTTTTCAGGAAGTCTGCCGGTCAGTGCATAGAAAAGTGTAGCTGTAAAGCCATAGATATCAGTAGCTTCATTAAGCTCTGAATTATCCATATACTGTTCAAGAGCCGCGCAACCATCCATAAGCTCTGCTTCAAAGCTTGTGCCTGAACGTCTGATATCGTCAATTGCAAATGCTTCAAGTCTGAGCTTGCCTGAAGGCGTTACACTGATATTCTCAGGTGATACTGCATAATGTCCGATACCTGATTCATGGAGAGTTGAAAGAGCTGTTATGATAGGCATGAAAAGCTGACGTGCAGTATTCCAGTCAACGCTTCCGCCTCTGCGCTCGATAAACTCTGTAAAAGGAATTGAATCAAAGTATTCCTCAACAGTATATGATACACCGTTTTCTGTAAAGATATCAAATATGGGAGCAACTGCACTCAGTTCTCTCATTCTTGCAATGGTACGGTAATAGTCAAGGAATTTTTGATTGAGTTTCTCATATTCCTCTTCATATCCGCCTCTTATTACAACATTTGTCTTTCCCTTTGCACGGCCGCAGATACCCGCAGGCATAAACTCGTGTATTATGACAGGAGAGTTCATTTTCTCGCTGAAGCCGAGATACTTTGCTCCCTCGGCATTATTTTCTATCTTTCTGCCGACAAGATAATTATCCTCCTGAAGCTTGACACCAAGCGGAAGGAATGGTGCAGGCTGAACAGTGGACTTATCAAAGCCGCAAAGCGGACAGATATTTTCGCCGTTATTTTCTTTCATACAGCCCAGACAAAGCTGTCCCATAATTAATACCGCCATTCTCCGTACATATTTAATAAAGCTATCTGCAGCGCAGTACGGATGCCCGGCAGATATATTCTTCAGTTATTACAGCAGCTCAAACTTTTTCAAGTGCACATAATAACGCATTTTTATAAACTACTCAAATGATTATATCACATACACTGGTCAAATTGCAAGTTTTTATACCCTAATGTTCCAATGAATTACAAAATTGTAAATATAAATAGTTATTTCTACCTAATTTTGTTAATCAAAACAAGTTATATATTATCATTTGTTAGAAATATACAAAATATGTATTATTCATTTGACAGATTTAACCGTTGCTGATAAAATATATAAGTCAGTATTTCTTATTGATGAATTATAGTTTATCACTTTTTACCTGATAAATGAAGTATTTCACCGGTATTTTTATTTCGTTTATTACATATATGACGAATATGCAATAGATCAATTCTGCCAGCTTTTCATATTACTGTTGTTATGTCAGAAATATTATTATACATGCGAGGTAAAAACATGCTTTATATACTTGAGGATTCCGATAAACTCGGAGCTGATTTTTTAACAGAGGCTATTCCACATCTCAGTCTGCAAAGGATCAGACGTCTTGATGAACTCAGGATCGAAGGCGACAAAATCAATTGTGCTGCTGCCTACCTTATGCTGAGATATGCACTCAGAAAGGAATACGGTATCAATGACAATATCGGGTTTACATTTACCGGACACGGCAAGCCCTATCCCGATGGTTATCCCGATATTTATTTCAATCTCAGCCATTGCCGCAATTCCTGTGCGTGCATCGTATCAGACAGAGAAACTGCTGTTGATATCGCTGATATCAGACGGGTATCTCTTCGCACAGCAGGCTATTTCTGCAGTGATGAGGAACTTGAGCGCTTGAGTTGTGAGCCTGAGAATAATGCTGAGCTTATAAGGCTCTGGTCAAGAAAGGAATGTCTGAGCAAGCTTGACGGTAAGGGTCTTTTGACGGATTTCAAAAAGCTTACCGGCGATACGCTCAAAAACATCCATACTATCCGTGGCAGAAATTATTACTGCTCATATTACAGCACAAAAGACAAAACTGACCCCGTATTTATCAGTACAGATGAAATTTTTACCACCCTGAATACATGATATTGAGTAAAAACAATCCGCAGTCTTAAACCAGGCTGCGGACGTTTTTTATTCCGGTATTTCTGCATTTTCAAGAAGCCATAATGCAACAGCATCCTCATAGCTGTTTCCGATAACAATATCTGCACATTCCCTGACTTTTTCCGCACCGTCTGCAACTGCGATCCCCACATCTGCAAGGCTGAGCATTTCAATATCATTAAGATTATCCCCGAAGGCGACAACACGGTCCGCACCGACAAGTTCTTTTATTCTTTGCATTCCTCTTGCTTTTGTTGCGCTGCTGCTGAATACCTCAAGGAAATACATATCAGAATAATTATCACTGTAAAGTGTAGGCCTTACCCCTGCTATTTTTCCTATCTCATCGCATATAGCCTTCAGCCGGGAATATTCGTCCACCATTGTAAAGTAAATGACCTTGTCATCATCATCTACTGTTATACAGCTGACCTGACTGAAGCTTTTATAATCATTATCCTTTCTGACCTCAAAAAAGTTACGTTCAACATCATTTGTCAGACGTTCAAATTCAACATGAAGACCATATGTTTCGTCTGCCTTATAAACAAACGACATTCT
>ONRO01000005.1 GCA_900320235.1 uncultured Eubacteriales bacterium | reverse complement strand
TGCTTTCCTGAGCCTGACTTTTTTCTTCAGCCTTGCTGCTTTCCTGAGCCTGACTTTTTTCTTCAGCCTTGCTGCTTTCCTGAGCCTTGCTCTTTTCTTCAGCCTTACTGCTTTCCTCTGAACTTTCCTTCACGCTGCTTTGTGCTGTTTCAGTCATCGCAGAGTCCTCAGTCCTTTCAGATGACTCTACTGAACTCTTCTCAGCATTTGCAGCAACTGCTTCTGAAGAGCTCTGAGTGCTGTTCCCGCTTTTATCCGCGCCGCAGGCACAAAAAGAAAGCGCAAGTGCAGCAGCGATAAAAACTGATGCCGCCTTTTTAGCTGTACAATTTTTCATATTCCACAATTCTTTCCTTATATCCCGACCGTGAAAACACCGGATAAGCTGATATCCGGTTTTTTCATAGTCAAAGTATTATTTTCAGATTTCTGTCAATCTCATTCAACATGAGTGCAGAGATAATCGACCCATTTCTGGCAGCCAGTGTCTGTGAAATGAAGTCCCATTGCATCAGGATTATCTTCTGTGGGCGGATCGCCGCAGTAATCATAGATAAGGTTGCCGTTTTCATCTGAAACAGCAGAAGCCACATTAAGATACTTGTAGCCCTTTTCCTTGCAGACAGCCCTGAGCTGCTTATCAAATTCTGCGATAGATTCATTAGTGAGGCTTCCGAGAGTATTTCCCTCTACCATAGGAGTAACTGACTGGAAGTACAGTGTTGCATCGGGAGTCTTATCAAGAATTCTTTCTGTAAGCTTTTTCATGCCGTCGATAGCGCCATCCACGCCATAAAGACCGATATCATTCATGCCGAGCATGATAAATACCTTCTTTTTGCCTATTTTACTGATACCCTCGTCAACTGTATATTTTTCGCCCTGATAAGTTGGGTGAACATTACCTTCTTCATCTATATCCATAAGAGCGTTGTTGTAGCCAAGGCTTCCTGCACAAAGGAAATCAGCCTTTCCGAGAGCGCCGTCCTCAGCATAATATGAAAGCTTGAGAGTAACGCTGTCGCCAACAAAAATCGCATCATCAAACCAATCCGCACTTAATGTTTTGCCGGTAGGCTCGTCCTCAGAATAGCTGTTATCATTACCGCTTTTTTCTTCTTTCTTTGAATTATCTTTTGTTTCAGAGGATTTATCCTGAGCAGAAGCTGTCTGTGAAGCAGCCTTGCTGTTTTCAGAATTCTTATCTCCTTCACCGCAGGCACAAAGTGATATCATAAGCAGGCCTGCCAGAGCTGTTAAGAAAATTCTTTTGAATTTCATTGAATTACCGACCTTTCTGTTAATTATTTGATTTATATAAAAACCGTCATACAGTCATCTGTACCGGTATTATTTTACAGCATATATTACTGTGAAACATGTCTTTTCAGATAATCCACCCATTTACGGCAGCCTGTATCTGTAAAATGAATTCCCATTGCTGTCGGGTCGCTGCAGTTTTCATATTCGAGATCACCGTTGCTGTCCTTCATTACTGAAGCGACATCAAGATAATGATATCCCCTGCTGCTGCATATTTCCCGGAGCCTTGAATTGAACTGTGGGATAGTCTTATTATTAAGATAAGTTCTCTGCATATTTCTGAGCATCGGAGTCACAGATTCAATATAGATCTGAACATCCGGACTTTTCTGTTTTATCCTGTCTGTAAGCGTTATCATTGCATCAGCCGCACCGTCAACACCATAAAGACCGATATCATTCATGCCGAGCATAATGAACACCTTATTTTTTCCGGATGCCTTTACACCCTCATCAACAGTATATTTTGTTCCGTACATAACCGGATGGACATTTCCGGATCTGTTCAGCTCCCACAAAGCATTATTCCAGCCCAGACTTCCTGCACAAAGAAATGCTGCATTTCCGAGAGAGCCGTTTTCCGCATAATATGAAAGCTTGAGCGTCACACTGTCGCCGACAAAGACTGCATCATTGAACCAGTCCGCACCTACATATCCGACAGCTTCATCCTGCTGTACATTACCGGATTCGCTGCTCTGAGAGGACTGCTCTGCGGGCTTTTGCTGCTGTGTACTGCTCTGGCTGGTCTGGCTGGTCTGCTGTTTTTCTGATTCCTGAGACGGCTGAGCCTGCGGTTTTTCCCTGACAGTCACATCACAGACTGCTTTTCTGCCGTTTGAAGATGATACTGTTATCTGTGCGCTGCCGGGTGCTTTTGCAGTGATAATGCCATCGGACGAAACAGAGATAACATTATTATCAGACCATTCGATATGAATTGATTTGTCGGATGCATTTTCAGGAAGAACCCTGATGTTCAGTGCAAATGTTCCGCCGACATACATTTCTGTCTTCTGAGCACTTATCGTTATGCCTGTGACCTGAACATTTTCATTCACAGCAGAAGACTGCTGTACAGGCGCAGGGCTTTGTGCAGTTTCAGAACTTTGCTGAGATACTTCCCCACTCATGCTCTGAGCGGATTCCTGCTCAGTGCTTTCCTGACGGGATTTTTCTTCCCGGCTTTCCTGATGAGATATCTCATCAGAGCTGTTCTGTGCTGATGAAGACTCCACAACAGACGCTTCCTTTTCCGAAGCCTGCGAGAGTGCGGAGCTTTCTTCTGTCGATGACTGCTGCACAGAGCTTTCAACAGTTCCTGAAGCCGTATTCTCTGAGGACTCCTGCACGCTTGCAGAAGCAGCAGACTTGTCATCTGAAGGCTCATCATTTTTTGTACAGGCACATGATAAAGAAAGCATTGCTGCAGCTATAAAAATAATTAAAGCTTTTTTCATTCTATTTTCCTTCTTTATTAACGCAGAAACAGTAAAGCTGAAGTATAGTCATCTACTGCTTTCGGAAACCTCATCCACACTATTTTCCGGCTTTGAAGCCTTATTTTTCTCTTCATCCTTACCGATAAAGATTTTCAGATATTCGACCCATTTTGCACATCCGGTCATACTCGGATGCAAACCCATTTCATCAGGGTCGCCGCAGTTTTCATAAACCAGATTACCTTTCCCGTCAGAAACAGCCGGGATAAGATCGACATATTTATATCCTTTTTCCTCACAGTATGCCTTCAGCTTATTATCAAATTCAGGAATATTCTTATTATTCAGATCGCTTCTCTGTTTATTTTTGAGCATAGGAGTAACGCTCTGGAAATAGAGAGTAATGCCGGGATTTTTCCTGAGCATTCTTTCAGTAAATTCCTTCATTCCATCCATTGCGCCATCGACGCCGTAAACACCGATATCATTCATTCCAAGCATAATAATGACCTTTTTCTTACCGGTCTGCTTAACGCCGTCAAAGGTTGTACATTTCTTTCCTTTATAAAGCGGATGAACATTTCCGGGCTGTTTCAGATCCCAGAGTGCATTATTATAGCCAAGACTTGAGGCGCATACAAAATCAGCATCACCGACCTCGCCTGCCTCTGCATAAATTGAAAGCATAACTGTAAGACTGTCCCCGACAAAAACAGCGTCATCGAACCAGTCTGAATCAACAGCATATTTCTTTTCTGCTTCTCTTGAAGCTTCTTCCTGTTTTTTCTTCAGTTCCTCAGCTTCTTTTTTCTTTTTTTCTTCCTCTGCTTTTTTTCGTTGTTCTTCATGTTTTTTACGTTCTTCAGCTTCTTTTCTTTGTTTTTCCTCCTGCGCCCTGATCTGTGCCTGCCTTTCCTTTTCAGCGGCACTGTTGTCAGCAGCAGAAGGCTCATCATAAGTAAAAGCGCCTATTTTATCCTCAGCCGGTAGCTGACGCCTTTGTCCTTCAAAAGCATTTGAGCACAAAAACAAAACAGCAACTGCAAGAACAGATGAAACAAACAGCCTTATAAACTTCATTTCCCAATAACTCCTTATCTGATTATCAGATCAAAGAAATAATTCATATCAGAACCGGACCACACACGAAAAAAACATCCTGTACCCGGATCATTGCTTTTAAGAAAAAGCCCATAAACAAGCCGTAAACCGAAGACAAACAACCGTCTTCAGAGCTTTTCAGCATACGGGCATTTTACTACCTATCCATTTTAACCCCTTGACAACCTGTTGTCAACAATATTCGTCAAATAATATAAATGTTGGTAATTTACATCAAATATCCAGTTTTCACGAATCAAATTTAATACATATTTGGGACAAACTGAATATATCTCACATTCGACACACTAAAAAACCCGAAAGTTTCTTTTCCTACGGATTTTTGTGTTCTGCCATCCGTTTTCATGCAGCAATCCGGATTTTTTCCGGACAAAAAATATCACGAAAGCCTCAAGGTACTTTCGTGATAATACAAGTGACTTTCAATACGCAGTCGGTTTGAAATCATAATTTTCATATTCAAATGCATCCGCATCCTCATCATTGGGATCGGTCTTGCCCCTGTGAACATATCTTTCCGAGACCCTTTCAAGCTCTGCGATAGCCTTCAGAAGTTCATCACGGCAATCCCCGAATTCATCATTTCTTTTGTCGAGCATTTCAATCTTGCTGATATATGCCATACAAAGTGACTGTTCCTGTTCGCTGAGTTCTTTTTTTACGCCTTCTTTCATTTCCGATATTTTATTATCCGAAAAATACCTCATTCAGATTCACCTCTTTTCTTCGGCACACCTGTTATCATCAGATCACAGCCATACCTTTTTTAAAGCACAAAGCGGCAGGACAATGCCTGCCGCTAAATATTCTTTATCTTAAGATCAAGCTTCCGAATCCTTGCACTTTACTCTGTTCATTCTGCAATAATGTCTTACATAGGAATTTTCCTTTGAGCAGCGAACAATAAGTGTTCTGTTTGAACCATTGAATGCATTTTCTTCGATAGTCGAAACAGTATCAGGGAGAACCAGATTCTTAAGTCTGCTGCACTTACTGAATGCACCGTATTCAATCACTTCAAGATTCTTCGGAATATTTACAGTCACGAGAGATTCACAACCTGTGAATGCACCTGCGCCGATAACGGTAACAGCTTCAGGAATATTAACAGTTGTAAGTGATTCACACCAGCTGAATGCATTCTTTCTGATATCGTGTACTGAATCGGGAAGAACAGCTTTCACAAGACCTCTGCATCCGCTGAACACATTCTCGGGAAGTTCTTCTACTCCATCAGGAATAACTACTTCTTTAAGTGACTCACAGTTAAGGAATGCATGCTTGCCAAGACTCTGTACTGTAGACGGGATAGTAAACTCCTTAAGCTTTTCACATCCGCTGAAAGTACTCTGTCTGATTCTTGTGATCTTTGATGGAATAATAAACTTTGGAAGGCTTACACAACCAGCGAATGCACCTCTGCCGATATCAATAAGTCCATCATTTACATTTACGGTAATAAGTCTTGTACAGTTTTCAAATGCTCTTTCGCCGATCTTGAGAAGTGTTGACGGAAGATCTACTGCTTCAAGCACCTGATTACCTGAGAATGCACAATCTTCAATTACCTGATATCCTTCAGGAATTGAAACATGGCTGCTGTCCTGCTGAGCAGCGTCCTGGCTTGTGAATACCTTTGCATTTGCAGGAATCCCGACTACATTATTATTTGAAGCACTACTCTGAGCAGATGCTGCCGCCGGTACATCCGGAATCGGAGCGTTTGACGGTACTGCTGCGGGAGCTTCATCTGCTATCGGCTCATTTGAAGGTACAGTCGGCTGCGGTGCAGGAGCTTCAGGAACCGGCTG
>ONRO01000060.1 GCA_900320235.1 uncultured Eubacteriales bacterium | reverse complement strand
GCGCGCCGGGAGGGACTCGAACCCCCGACCTACTGGTTCGTAGCCAGTCACTCTATCCGGCTGAGCTACCGGCGCATAGCATCCTATCGGACTGCCTTAATATAATAACATATAATTTATAAAAATGCAAGCTTTTTTTAATCTTTTTTTCCGGCATATAATAATCATTAATAAATTATTAAACCTGTTTCAGACAAAATTAACAATTTATATCTATACACCCCGAATGCTATTTGATATAATAATATCAGACAGATTTTATCTGGTTTTGAAAAAATACCGGTCTTATTCTATATATCAAGGAATGATTACATGAATTTATTTTATCTGCTGAAACCAAAGACAACTGTTGCATATCTGCACAATAAGCATACCGTCCGCCAGGGACTTGAAATAATGCGTGCCCATGGCTATACGGCTATCCCCGTTATTGATGAAAACGGAGAATATATTGGTACTGTGAGCGAAGGCGATTTTCTCTGGCATATTCTGCGCTTCAGCGCTCAGGATATGAGATCTCAGGAGCAGTACTGTATTATGGATATTGTTAATGAGGAAAGAAATCTTCCTGTAAAAACAAATGTTACGATGGATGAGCTTTTGCTGAAAGTGATGGATCAGAATTTTGTTCCTGTAATTGATGACCGTAATGTTTTTATCGGAATTATTACACGAAGCGATATTATCAAATATTTTTATGATAAGTATAATGTTCCGGAAAAGAATAAAGTTCAGGGATATGTAAGATAATTCTGTGAAAAGTCAAGTATAATTCTTTTGCGATAAAAAATATCGGTTGTTTTTGATATTTATTACAAAAAGGTTATTATTGTGACATAGTTTTTGTTTTACTTGTGCTGTGTTTTGTTTTATAATTTATTAGGGAAATGCTGATCTTTCAGAAATCGGCTTTCAGCTTTGGTTGTCCATTGCCGGAAGCCGATTTATACAGCACTTCGCAGGATATGACTATGATTACAGGAGCAGTCTATGGGAGATATCTTTGATACACATTCACATTATAATGACAGTGCATTTGATTCCGACAGGGAAGAGCTTCTCGGCTCTCTCTTTGCCGGTGGATTATGTGCTGCTGTGAATCAGGGAACGGATGTGCCTTCCTCGGAGTGGGGAATAGAGTATTCAAAAAAATATAAGGGAATGTATGCTGCCGTAGGGCTTCATCCCGAATGCCTGAGTGAAAACAGCTTTGAGGATCTGAAGGTAATAAAAAAACTTGCCGGCTTTCCGAAGGTTGTTGCAATTGGTGAAATAGGACTTGATTATTATTATGATATTCCCCGTGAGCTGCAAAAGGATATCTTTATAAGACAGCTTGAGCTTGCAGATGAGCTTTCGCTTCCTGTGAATATACATGACAGGGATGCTCACGGTGACACACTGGAGATACTGCGGAAATATAAACCCAAAGGAATACTTCATTGCTTTTCCGGAAGTACAGAAATGGCACTTGAGGTAGTAAAGCTTGGAATGTATATCGGATTCGGCGGAGTAATTACATTTAAGAATGCACGAAAAACTGTTGAGGCGGCAAGAGCTGTTCCGCTTGAGAATATAGTGCTTGAAACAGATTGTCCATATCTGTCCCCCGTGCCGAACAGGGGGAAAAGAAATGATTCTTCAAATATTATATATACTGCTCAGACCATAGCAGAAATAAAAGGCTTGAGTACAGAGGAAATACTTAAAGCAACAAAATCAAATGCTGAAAGGGTATATAATGTAAGCATTTAACGGAGGGATAAAAAATGAAAGCTTTAGTTACAGGTGCAAGCTCCGGTATCGGAAGAGATATAGCTCGTGCACTTGTGTGCAGAGGCTGGGATGTTATTCTGGTTGCAAGACGTGCAGACAGATTGCTTGAACTAAAAAAAGAACTCGGAAAACATGCAAGCTGTGTCAGATGTGACGTTTCTCATTATGATGAATGTGTAAAGCTTCATGAAGTGCTTCAGAATCAGGATATAGAAATGCTTGTGAATTGTGCAGGCTTCGGTCAGTGCGGATTCTTCACAGAAACATCTCTTGAAAAGGAAATGGAAATGATAGATACTAATATAAGGGCTGTCCATATTCTGACAAAGCTTTTTCTTCAGGATTTCATGTTAAAGAATAAGGGATATATACTGAATGTAGCGTCAGTTGCAGGCTTCTTTTCAGGACCGCTTATGGCAACATATTATGCTACAAAGAATTATGTGGTAAGCATGACCGGAGCAATCTATGAGGAACTGAAACGAAGGGGCAGCAATGTAAAGATAAGTGCGCTCTGTCCCGGACCGGTCGATACCGAATTCAATAAGGTCGCTCATGTCAAGTTTTCTTCAGCCCCGATAGACAGCAAAACAGCGGCAATACAGGCGCTTGACGGAGTGATGCAGGGAAAGCTGTATATAATCCCGACGGTAAAGATGAAGGCACTGAAATTTTCAAAAAGACTTTTGCCGGATAAGACAATAACTCATTTTTGCTATAAATTCCAGAAAAAGAAAAGATAGAATACGTTAGATTTGTGAAGGAGTGAAACAGGAATGCTGAAGGCAGAAAGAATAGAAGTGATGAATTTCCATAATGCAATAAGAGGCGCGAGAAATCCGATGAACAGTTGGGCAAGGTCTGACAGCAGCTATGATGAAAACGGAAATTATATTCTTGGCGAAAATGACCTTTCTCTTGCAGTGAGACTCAGAAAGGCAGGCAGTGATCACAGAAAGTTCCTGCGTCAGATTTTTGTGACAGTGGATATCACAGCACCGATGTACTGGTGGAAAGAATATGATACATATAAGGTAGGGACTGTTGCGAATTCAACAAGTACAATGCATAAGATAACATCAGCCCCGTTTTCCATGGAACAGTTCAGCTGCGACAGAATGGATGAGGAAACAAAACAGCATATGCAGGCTGTAATCGATTATCTTGAAAATCTCAGACTCAGATATCTTGAAAGCAAGGATAAACAGATATGGTATGATATAATACAGTTTCTTCCTTCAAGCTATAACCAGATGAGGACATGCACAATGAATTATGAGAATCTGATCAGCATGTATCATTCAAGATGTCATCATAAGCTCGACGAATGGCATGTATTCTGCGATGAGTTTATTGCAAAGCTGCCGTATGCATCAGAACTTATCATATGCTCTGCTGATGAATGAAAAGCTTACATTATATATATTAAGAAAAATCAATTGATAATAGTATTTAACGACGCTGTATAAGATATTAGCAGCGTCGTTATTGTTTTTATTTCAAAATTGTTACAAAGGAGGATTACAGCAAACCGGAATGAAAAAAGACAGTTTATTGTATAATTATGACGAAAAACGGCATTATTACAGGAATTTCAGTATGCTAAGCACAGAATGGGAAATTATGCATTTGTCGGAAAATGTTATTTTTTATGTAATAATTATAACATTTGAATTAATTTGTAACAGGAAAATGCTGGAAAAGTATTCTGACAGGGTAAGTAAAAAACCGCATTGCTAAGGGATTTTTATAAGAATTCAGAAAATAGCGGCAGAAAAGATTATTACAAAGTTTGTTACATTATTGTAATAGTGAATTCTACTTTTTGCACAGTTTTTTAATTTTTTTATTTCTACAAAAGAATATAGAGGCGTGAATAAAGGCGAAATATCGTCGTTTTTGGAGACTGCTTCGTCAAAATAGACAAAAAACCGGGCTTTTCTTTGGTTGACGATTTTGAATCTGTGGCTTATAATAACAACAATGCAATAAATAATGCTGTGCAAAGGGTACAGCAAAAAAATTCAAGGAGATTTTTACTTATGAGCAGTCAGAAGCAGAGAAGATTATCCAGACTGAAAAAAGCAATGACCTTTGTATTAATGGGAACGGTTTGCTTGACAGCTGCAGCTTCCGTAGCAGCATTGACTCAGACTTTTGAAGTCAGCGATCCTGACGTTGTTGTAGAAAATAAGTCGGAAGAAAAGAAAAATAAAGAAGAAATCATTCATATTGATTGTGCAGCCCTTGAAAATGCAGGAGGCGAAAAAGCTCTTCAGGTATTTAATGCAGCCGGTTCAAAAGAAAACAACTTTACAATGAATGTAAAGGAAAATGAAGCTCCGGCACTTGCATCAAAGAAAAAAGAGAATAAAGCTGAAAAAGAAAATAAGGAAACCAAAGAGGAAGTCAGCGAAGAAGTTGAAGAAAGCTCAGAGGTCAGCACAAATAATGATGTAAATAATGATATCGTATGGTATTCAGTACAGATCGATCTCAGAGGCAATAAGCTCAATAAGAAGGTTCCAGCAGGAACAGTAGGAAGCGTTCTGGCTTATCTTGATATCCAGCTTACAGAATATGATTCTCTTAATGCAGATCTTGAGAAAGAAATCAGCGACAATGAGAATATAGTAATTAAAAGAACAGTTGTAGTTACTGACGTCGAAGAAAAGGAAATCGGCTTCAAAACAGTGACAAAGGAAAGCGAAACACTTTTTGAGGGTGAAACAAAGGTTGATACCGAAGGTGAAAAGGGCGTTAAGCAGATAACTGTTGAAAAGACATATGTAAACGGCAAGTTCACATCAAAGAAAGAAGTAAGCAGTGAAGTTGTCAAGGAACCTGTTGATAAGGTAGTACTTAAGGGCACAGCCAAGAAGGTTGACCATTTCACAAATACAGAGAACGGAACTGAGGTCGTAGACAACGGTGACGGCAAGACATTTGTTGATGCAAGCGGTAATGAGCGTCAGTATGTTGATGTAATGACAGGTTCAGGCACAGCATATTATGCAGAGCCGGGTGCTTCTACTGCAACAGGCCGTGATGCACAGTATGGTGTTGTAGCAGTTAATCCGAATGTAATTCCTTATGGTTCAAAGCTTTATATCGTATCAAATGACGGCGAAGTTATCTATGGTGATGCTGTTGCCGGTGATACAGGCGGCGGACTTATGGATAATCTGATCCTCGTAGATCTTTTCTATCCCACATATGATGAATGCTGCGTATTCGGCAGAAGAGATGTTACTATCTATATCCTCGAGTACGGCAATGAATTCAGATAATAAAATTTGCGGCACACCTTCGGGTGTGCCCGTTTTTTTTTGAGATAAATTATTCTTCTGGATGTCTGGAAAGATATAATAGTATGCAGTTGTTGATTTGCACAAAAAATTAAAAAAACTATTGCTTTTCTTGTAAAAGTGTGCTATACTGTTAAGGTCGCTGAATAAGTATCTTTTAAGCAGATAGCAGCGGCACAGCGTATTCTTTGTATATGAAAGGAAAGAACTTATAATGTATTGGGTAAACGAATCAGTTTTTTATCACATCTATCCGCTCGGTTTCTGCGGAGCACCGAGAATCAATGACGGCAATCTTGAATACAGACTTGACAAGGTGGTGGATTTTATTCCCCATCTTAAGGAAATGAATGTAAATGCTGTTTATTTCGGCCCTGTATTCATGTCTACGACCCACGGATATGATACAAATGATTATTATAATATTGATAATCGTCTCGGAGATAATGAAAGCTTTGCAAAAATATGTCAGAAGCTTCACGAGAATGGTATCAGAGTTGTACTTGATGGTGTATTTAACCATGTGGGCAGAGGATTCTGGGCATTCCGTGATATTCAGGAGAAAAAGCAGGGTTCTCCGTACTGCTCATGGTTCCAGAATCTTAATTTCGGCGGAAACAGCCCGTGGGGCGATCCGTTCTGGTATGAGGGATGGGAAGGCAATTACGATCTTGTAAAGCTCAATCTTCGTCACCCTGATGTGAAAAAGCATATTTTTGACGCAGTTTCAATGTGGATGGAAAAATTTGGTATAGACGGTCTTCGTCTTGATGTTGCATATTGCATGGATCAGGATTTTCTCAGAGAACTGAAATACTTCTGTAAATCAAAAGACCCGAATTTCTGGCTAATGGGCGAGATAATCCACGGCGACTATGCAAGACTTGCAAATCCGGATCTTCTTGATTCCTGCACAAACTATGAATGCTATAAGGGAATATATTCCTCACATAACGATCATAACTATTTTGAAATTGCACATTCACTTAACCGTCAGTTTGCAAACGGCGGAATATATCATAATATCTATACTTATAACTTTGTTGATAACCACGATGTAAACAGAATCGCAAGCACAGTAAAGGAGTCTGAAAATATTGGCAACTGCTTTACAATGGCATATTTCATGCCCGGCGTGCCTTCGGTATACTACGGAAGCGAATGGGGAATAAAAGGACAGAAAAACAATATTGACCATGATTATCCTCTGCGTCCGTGTGTGAATGTTGATGATATAGAAGATAATGAGCTTTATCGTCATGTATGCAGACTCGGCGCAGTACGCAGAAAGTATAAGGCTTTGAAATACGGTAGCTTTGAAAATACTGTCATCCGCAATGAGCAGCTTGTTTTCAAGCGTAAATTCGAGGATGAAACAATATATATAGCTGTAAATCTTTCCGGCGATGATTTTAATATAGATTTCAATACCGACGGCGGAGTAACGCTTTACGATGTTTATGACGGAAAGACAGTATTTGATGTTAACGGCTGCCATACAAAGATCAATATTCCGGCACACGGCACAAGAGTACTTGTTCTTACAGGCGGAGATGCTCCTGAATATCCTGAAAATACTCATGCAGAAGTACCGCAGACAAAAGCTGAACCGGAAGTTCAGACAGCAGTTGAGCCTATTGCACATGAGGAGGCTGTAAAGCCCCTGCCGCAGATCGGTGAACCGGGTAAATACCGTCATTTCAAGGGCGGCGAATATGAGTTCATCTGTATTGCCAAGGATACTGAAACCTCTGAAGAATTTGTTATCTATAAGGAAACAGGCGGAGAAGGAAGAATATGGTCAAGACCGGTTTCGATCTTCTATCAGTATGTTGATGCAGACGGCAAGCAGGTTCCGAGATTTGAAAAAACAGATTGATATTTTTCCCTCCCGTGATTTATATGGGAGGGAAATTTGCTGTATATGCTATTGTCTTTTTCAGAGGTATAAAGTATAATATAACAAAGATTATAATTTCTGTCAGAGTTCAGGTGAATCCCCGGCTCGCTTGAAAAGACAGGAATAACAAAGGAGATGATATAGTGGAGGAGTATGTACTCAGGACGTATGGACTTACTAAAAAATACGGAAACAAAATCGTTCTGAATAATGTCAATCTAAGCATCAGAAAAGGCGATATTTACGGTTTTATAGGACCAAACGGTGCCGGAAAGACTACGGCAATGAAAACCATACTTGACCTTGTCACACCAAATGAGGGAGCAATCGAATTGTTCGGCAGACCAAGGACTAACGGAAGTCTGAACCGGGTTGGTTCTCTTATTGAAGCACCCGGTCTGTATACAGCGTGTACAGCATATGAAAATATGAAACGATTTTCAATACTTTGCGGAGGTACAGATGAAGATATAAGGTTTTATCTGAGAATGGTGGGGCTTGAGGCAGTCGGAAATAAAAAGGTCGGAGCTTTTTCACTCGGAATGAAACAAAGGCTTGGTATTGCGATTGCACTTCTTGGGAATCCTGAGCTGCTGATACTTGATGAACCTGTGAACGGACTTGATCCGATGGGTATGAGAGATGTGCGTGATATAATACAGTTTATCAATAAGGAGAGGGGCGTAACCTTTTTCATATCCAGTCATCTTCTTGGTGAGCTTGAAAAGATAGCAAATGTTTACGGAATAATCAACTGCGGAATGCTGCTTGAGGAAATAACATCTGCGGAGCTTGAAAACCGATGCGGCTTCAATGTCGTTGTGAAATGCAGCGAGCCGGAAAGAGCTGTGCAGGTTCTGCGTGAGAAATTCTCAATAGAAAATGTATCATCAGAAAATAATACCCTCACGATACCCGCTGATCCTGCGCTTTCTGCAAAAATCAATTCAGAGCTTGTCACATCAGGAATTATGGTAAGTGAGCTTGGCGTGAACAGGATAAGCTATGAGGATTATCTGCTCAACCGTATGGGTATGCTTAACGTAGGAAGCGGGGTGGGACAGTATGTATAAGCTTTTGAAATTTGAATTCAGGCGGCTGTTCCTCAGAGTCAGTCTGTATATTTGTCTGGGAGTAATTGCTGTTCCGGTTCTGTCCATGTTCTATATCACAGGCTCGGATTATTTCAGTAAGGACTATAATTATCAGATAACACTTTTCGGCGTGCTTCAGAATATGATAAGGGTTGCAAATCTTACAACGCTTTCAGTAGTCTTTACATCTATTTTCGGCTGTGAGGACAAGGCAAGAGGAACGATTAAGACCATATATTCTCTCGGATTTCCGAGATTCAAGCTGTTCTTGTCAAAATTCCTTGCTTCTGCAACAGCAACAACAATTATGTATTTCCTGATAGTTATTTCCGGTGTTGTATGCGGACTTCTCTTTTCAAAAGAGGGACAGTCCTCAATGCTTGATATAATTGGAGAAGCACAGGAAGAACCCAATATTATTCTCTTTATTATTCAGCAGTTTTTTGTAATAATGGGCGCTCATGCGTTTTATTATATGATATCAGAGCTTATCGGAAAAACCGGACTTGCAATTGTGCTCAGTATTTTCGGTCCCGGACTTGTAAGTTCGTTTTTCGGAATAATTACAGCAATAATAAGCAGTGTTGCTTACAAAAATGAAAAGCTTGTGGAAACTGTTTCACAGATGTATTTTACGTTTTTGCAGTACTGGCTTCCGACGACGTTCTCTTCATTTTCCGATATGTTAACAGGCGGCAGCGGAGTTGTTCTGTGGATAAGCATATTGGTAAATACAGGATATATTCTCCTGTTCGGCGGACTTGCAATGCTCATTACATATAAAAAGCAGATCAAGTAAATAATAAAAGCACAGGTATGGTCAGTTGATCCATATCTGTGCCTTTACTTTTATACCCCGTAAAGATTAAGATCCCATGCAGGAATATAAGGGTGCTGCCTGAGATAAAGCCTGTAACCGGGAACGATCGATGAAATAAGCAGGGGAATGGAAAAAATATCCTCGCTTCTGTGATAAACGGCAATATTGAGCTTTGGCTTGTCACGGCGAAGTGTATTTACTCCGCCGATGATTGCCTGACGCTCACAGCCCTCTACATCCATTTTCAGATAGGTGAGCTTTCTTGAATGATAAAGCGTGTCAATTCTGGTGACAGCAAGCATTTCACTTCCGCCCTGACGTATACCGGAGCCTCTGCCGAGAGAAGCGTTAAAGGGCAGATCTGTGTCGTCGGACCAGATGCCCATTCTGTACAGGCGGATATTTTTCATTTCTCCGACATGAGCTTTGAGCTTTGCGAAGGTTTTCCTGTCAGGTTCGAGTGCTGTGATATGATTGTATTTTCCGCTGGTGTAATGAAGAAGCTCATCTATTGTATCGCCTCTGTATGCGCCGAGATCAAGATAGCTTTCATTATCAGAAAGACAAAGTATCTCTTTGAAAACCTCATCCTTATCACTGTAAGCCGGACGCAGATATGAAAGACTGCCGCTGAGCTTGTAGTTGATCAGCTTTTCATATACGTCCTTTGAGCGTCTGTCAGCAAAAATGTCATATGCTCTTTCGATATCCTCACGGTTTTCTTCATAGAAATGCATATCCCAGATGTTCTGTCCGTAAACAGGAACATCTGCTGCAAGGACGGTATGTTTTTGCGAAAGAGTAAAAATACGCTGCATAACATCTTCAAGAGATGTACCGAAGGCAGTTATTATGATAAAATCGCCGTATTCCTTTTCAAAGTCAGAGATTTTTCTGACGGTAAAGCTGCGGAAGCTTTGTCCCCTGACGAAATCATCACTTGCTGCAACACCGCATATTTTTATACCTCTGCGGTCAAATTCATTGATTATTTTATCGGCTCCGTTCCCCGTGCCGTAAATCACGACAGGGAGGACGGAGCCTTTGAGCTGGCTGTATATATCTTTTTTAATAATATTCATTAAAACCTCAGCTGATGTACATTGAAATATCAAAAGCTTTTACCGAATGGGTAAGAGCACCGACTGAAATAATATCAACTCCGCTTTCAGCAACAGCACGGAGTGTTTCATCTGTGATTCCGCCTGATGCTTCAAGAACTGCTCTGCCGGCGGTGATCTCAACAGCCTGCTTCATAAGCTCCGGACTCATATTGTCAAGCATAATGATATCTGCCTTTGCATCAAGAGCTTCTCTCAGCTCGTCAAGATTTCTTGTTTCGACCTCGATCCTGGTCATATGACCGATCTTAGTCCTGAGCTTAGTGATTGCAGCAGTGATTCCGCCTGCTGCGTCAATGTGGTTGTCCTTGAGCATAGCAGCGTCAGAAAGATTATAGCGGTGATTTTTTGCTCCGCCGCACATAACAGCATATTTCTGAAGCGGACGAAGACCCGGAAGTGTTTTTCTTGTATCAGCAATGGATGCTCTTGTACCCGCAACGATCTTTGCGTATTTGTTGGCAGATGTTGCAATGCCGCTCATATGCTGAATGAGATTCAGGGCAGTACGCTCTCCCTTGAGAAGAACCGCAGTCTTTCCTGAAAGCTTCATAATATCATCGCCGTAGTGAACCTCGTCGCCGTCATTTTTAAGTATTTCAATTTTAGTATCGCTGTCAAGCATTGTAAAAACCCTTGCAGCAACTTCTACACCGCAGACGATACCGTCTGCCTTTGCCATTAGTCTGCCGGTGCCCTGCTGATCTGCAGGAATGAGATAGTCTGTCGTAACATCACAGTAGTTTATATCCTCTGTCAGAGCAGTTCTGATTATCTGCTCAACGTAAAATTTATTCAGCATCATTTTCCTTCATGACCTCCTCAAGTACGATAACTGCGACAGTTGCAAGGCTTCTTGCCTCAACAAAGTCACGGTTGATCTCATATCCGCCCTCTGTAAGATCCCTGAGTATTTCCTTTGCTCTTTTCAGATTAGCCGGAACAGCCTCAGGCTTTTTGATGACAAAATGACATTCCTGCATAAGACGTCTTATTTCTGTACGGAATCCGTGCGGCAGCTGTCTGCCGGAAAGATCATCCTCAGTCTTATAATCAGAAAACGGCTGATTTTTGTCAGTTTTCATACGCTTTATGATATCATCTGCAGCCCTTCTTGAAAAGACAAGAGCTTCAAGAAGTGAATTGCTTGCAAGTCTGTTTGCACCGTGTACACCGGTATGACTGCATTCTCCGGCAGCATACAGACGGTCAACCGTAGTTCTTGCATTAAGGTCAACATCAATTCCTCCCATGAGATAATGCTGACAGGGAAAAACAGGGATATGATCCTTTGTTATGTCAATATTTTCCTCAAGACATTTATGATAGATCATCGGGAAACGCTCTCTGATGAATTCAGGATCCTTATGGGTAATATCAAGATAGAACTTTTCACTGTTTGTAGCGATTGATTCAAGCATAATTGCGTTTGAAACAACATCTCTTGGTGCAAGCTCGCCACGCTCGTCATATTTATGAGCGAACCGCCTGCCCTCACAGTTAAGAAGATATGCGCCCTCACCTCTGACAGCTTCACTGATAAGGAAGCGTTCTCTGTCGTTTTCGGCAGCAAAGGCTGTGGGGTGGAACTGTATCCAGCTGAGATGCCTGATATCAGCGCCGAGCATATGAGCGAATGTGATACCGTCGCCGGTAGCAATAGCAGAATTTGTGGTATACTGATAGACTCTGCCGATTCCGCCGGAAGCCATAATGCAGTAATGAGCGGCAGTCACACAGGAGCTGCCGTCTTCAAGAATCAGTCCTGCACGAAAACCGTCTTCGCATTTTTCGAGCTTATAAAGCAGTGTATTTTCGTAAATATCAATATTCGGACGGCTTTTTACCGTTTCAATAAGCTTGTCGGTAATAGCCTTTCCGGTAGAATCCTTATGATGAACGATCCTGTGACGTGAGTGACCGGCTTCAAGGGTTTTCTGCATTTCGCCGTTTTCAAGAAGGTCAAAATCAACACCAAGCTCCTTTAATTTCAGAACATCAGAAGGTCCTTCTTTTACAAGCACCTCAACAGCGGCGATATTATTTTTATTTTTGCCTGCAGTAAGAGTATCCTGAATATGGAGTTGGTAATCATCATTTATAGTATCAAGCACAGCGGCGACCCCCCCCTGTGCGAGAGAGCTGTTAGAAAGTGAAAGCTCTCTTTTTGAGATCAGCAGAACGCTGACATTTTCCGGAAAGCGAAGAGCACCGTAAAGACCGGCAGCTCCTGTGCCTGCAATAAGAACATCGTATTCCCTGTTCATAAAAAGACCTCGTTTACGTTAAAGTACCGTCCCGTATCTGCACGGGCATATTTTACCTTGGTTATCTGCAGCCCAAATAACCATACTT
>ONRO01000365.1 GCA_900320235.1 uncultured Eubacteriales bacterium | reverse complement strand
CCGATGCTTCGCAGCATTCCGATCACGGACATTCTTTCATTGACAATATGCTTTGACATAGATACAATAATAAAGCATACCATCAGGAATACGACTGCAAAAATAAGGTAGTAGATATTCAGCATACTGTCATATGTTTCATTTGAATCCTGGGATTCGGTGCTGAAAATAAAGATCCCGGGGTGTTTATCAGAAATATCTGCAATTACCTTTGCTATTTGCCCGTCGTCAACATCAGCGTAAAGTACACTGATGTCATCGGGAGAATTGCCGCAGATATCATTGGCAAGTTTTTTTGTTGTAATGATTGCAAGGCTTGAGGATTCAAGCAGCCTTTCCGGACGGACAACTGAAAGTATCTTCATTGTATATTTCTTGTCATTACTTCCGCCGATGGTAATATCATCGCCCTCCTTCAGTCCGAGCTGAGACGCCAGCGGGAAAGTGATTGTCACGCCTCCGTCAGTAGGAAGGGCGCTTGTCAGCATATGCATGTCATAAGCTTCCCCGGTATCCATACCAAGGACATGTATACTGATCTTTTTTACATAGTTAAAATATTCGGTATTAGGCAGCGTCATATTCACTGAGCCGGTTACCATGCCGAAAGTACGGCTGCCTGCGGGAAATTCCTTTTCATTGATATCAAGCCCGTAGCCCGATTCAGAAATCATGATATCCGAATCCCCGAATTTTGCCCTGAAAAAGTCTTTCAGTGTATTCTGTGCCGAGATTATTCCGGATATGCAGAATAAAGCTGCAAAGGCTGCGGCAGCAAGAGATATTATGATTATTGCCGAGCGCAGCGGCTTGCTTATTACATTACGAAATACTAATTTTGCTCTTATCATTATCTCACCACACCCTTATCCTGTTTTCCGGAGCGACATACATTTTATCTGTTTCCGCTATATCGTATGCTTCATAGAATTTATCAGTTGATGAAAAGACCGCATTCACCCTTGCTTCATTCGGGCTGTGCAGATCGCCGTCAAGCCTCATAACAATGTCCTCTACTACATCAAGTGATCCCCAGATATCTGCGGCACCCTCGAATATTTCACGAAGATTATCCTTATTATCCGTAATATTTGTAAGGCACTGAACTGCTGCAAGATCTGCGATATTTTCCGAAAGAGTAAGCTTGCCGTTGATATTATATATATCAAGAAGCTTATAATTGTTGTAGTATTTTTCGGCGTTGTCAAGAACTTGTTTGTATTTGTCCCTGTCCTCCTTGCAGATCAGTTCAGGATTGTAACATCCGTTTTTATCAAAAAGGAAGCCGTTTGAATCAAAGGCATGATTTATCTCATGAGCAATACAGTATCCTGCAACACCAAGAATCCTGTATTCGCTGTCTGACGGGTCGAAAGAAGCCTTGCTGAGCATAGCAGCAGGTATGGTGACTGTATTCATATAAGGATTATACACTGCATTGGCTGTTATTGCAGTCATATCCCATGAGTTCCTGTCAGGTTTTACAGAAAGCTTGCTGATGGTATTCTTCGTCCAGCTTTTCTGGATATTTATTACATTCTGCAGAAGATTTCCGCCCTCATCTGCAGATACGATACTGAAAGGAGATTTATAGTTTTTGTTGTAACCCATAAGAATTATCATATTATCGAGCTTGTCAAGATATTTTTTTCTTGAATCATCGCTGAGTCTGCTACATTTTTTAATCAGGTCACGGCATGAACTGCGAATATCGTTCATCATTTTATCTGCAACATTCATTACCTCATCCGTGCATATTTCGCTGCCGTAAACAAATCCGATCTCTTCCTGCAGCTGATCTGACATAATATTCTTTACGGACTTTTTCATATCATCAGTGTCATCATTTCCGGACATCTTTTCCTTAAATGACGGCGGCAAAGCAGAGCTGTATTTGAACATTGTGCAGGCAACAGCATAATCCTTGAGCAGCTGAAAATTATCCTCAGTAAAGTATTCATTTATCTTCTTTGACTGCGGAACATCGTGTACGATAACCTCGCTGGTTTCAAAACCAAAGGCTTTTAAAAGCTTCTGCATATCAACATTGCTGTAAAGCTTATTCAGTTCTTTTTTATCATAGATATTATAATGTTTATCTATATCCATTGTAGTATCCGAATCTGTACTTTCATACATTATATCATTTATCATACTGACAACTTTTTTTGCCCTGTCCCTGGCTTCGGTGACCTCGGTATCAAGTGCGGTAAGGGAGTGTTCTGTAAGCTTGCCGATGTTTTCAACCCCGGCGTTTGTACGGGTGAAATTCTCCTTCATATTTCCGCAGCTGTTGAAATTCATAAGAAAAAGCTTATTAACAGAAGTATCATAGTAGTCCGGCTGCACATCGAATCTGAAGAATGAACTTATTCCGTATTCCTGATACATCCAACCGAGTGTACTGAAATATTCATCTAAGGTTTTGCATTTGTCGATTTTCTCAGGAATTACAGTAATGAGATCTGCACCTGTTTTTTCTCTGGTGTCAATATCAAGGAACTGCTGGTACAATTCCTTGATGGAATATTCGCAGTTGCCTTCAGGCTGTTCCTTTGAAACACAGCGAAGAATCATATCATAAACATATTTTTCCATTTCATCAGAAATATCATCAAGATGGCTGCATCTGTTTTTTCCGAAGGGGATCTGACCATTAATAAGATAATCGTAATTGATATTACCGTAGTAATTTTCCCCGATGTCAGGTTTTGGAATATCAGTTTTTTTCTTCGTTTCAGGCTCGGGCATAACAGGCTCTTCCGTAGCACATGATGCGAACGACACCGCAATGAGCAGGGAAAGCAGTAATGCTGCCGTTTTTTTTAACATACTGCAACATCCTTTCTTTTTTGTTCCGGCTGCCATTATCATAATAATATAAAAACAATAAATAGTTTCAGGATAAGGCAGGGTATTTCACAATTATCACTCTGATATAGATAATAACAGATTATTGTTTGGCTGTATATAATAATTATTCATTTTTTATATAGGAAAATCAATCATATGCATACTGTAATAACAGAGTGTGATCCTGTTATGCATTTTTCACAGCGGGAAATTTTTAAACTAAAACAGTCTGTGAAAGTACTGACAAAGATCAATAGCGATTTTACACTGACGCAGAACATAACTACCTTCATGCCGTATATTTCAGCACGGATTCTGACGGAAAACTTCATCAGTAAATGTTTTTATCTGAGGCTTTAAAGTGTGAATTGTACAAACAGCTGTTAAGAATCTGGTGTGGTATGGGTCAGTGTAAAACAATTCCGGGAGTTATAAACAGAAATGATATCAGCAGTTCAGACTCAAAAAAGTATGGTGGTGCCCGAGAAAATCTTTATCAAGCTGACCAGGCCGTGAATCGCGACACCGGCGGCACGCCGGTCAGACTCAAAAAGCCGGGCTTTGCCTAAGTAAAAATATTCAGACTATCATAGCTGTGAATCAAGGGTGCACCCCAAGGGAATTTCCTGCGGACGCGTTACTCTGCCGTCACACCGGTCACGCTTCTCGGCAAGCTTTATACCGCTTCTGCTTTTTCTTTATGACAACTTATTCAGCGTAAGGCGTTCCCTTACGGAAACGCGTCAAAAGAAAGGAACCACAAGAGGAAGGGCTTTGGCCCCTCCTCTTAAGGTTCCTCTCTTTTG
>ONRO01000197.1 GCA_900320235.1 uncultured Eubacteriales bacterium | reverse complement strand
CGCTGCCGGCACTTGTTATGGAAATTGATTTGTGCTATACTAATGGATGATGAATAATTAATAAATAAGGAGGTTATAATTATGGGAATGACAATGTCACAGAAGATACTCGCTGCTCATGCAGGACTTGACTCCGTAAAGGCAGGTCAGCTCATCGAGGCAAATCTTGATATGGTGCTGGGCAATGATATTACTTCTCCCGTAGCTATAAATGTATTCAATGATGGAAATGCAACTTCGGTCTTTGATAATTCAAAGATCGCAATGGTGATGGATCATTTCACACCGAACAAGGATATAAAAGCTGCTGAGCAGTGTGCTCAGGTAAGACGCTTTGCTGATAAGTATGATATCAGGAATTTCTTCGATGTAGGTCAGATGGGTATTGAGCATGCACTTCTTCCTGAAAAGGGTCTTGTCGGCCCCGGAAGCCTCTGCATCGGCGCAGACAGCCATACCTGTACATACGGTGCCCTCGGCGCATTTTCAACAGGTGTCGGCTCTACCGATATGGCAGCAGGTATGATAAGCGGCAAGGCATGGTTCAAGGTGCCTTCAGCTATAAAATTTGTTCTTACCGGAAAGCCGGCTCCGTTTGTCAGCGGTAAGGATGTGATTCTTCATATCATCGGTAAGATAGGCGTTGACGGTGCACTTTACAGATCAATGGAGTTCTTCGGCGACGGTCTGCAGTATCTTAATATTGATGACAGACTCTGTATTGCAAATATGGCTATCGAAGCCGGCGCAAAGAATGGTATCTTCCCTGTCGATGATATTACCAGAGAATATATCAGGGACAGATTCCAGGGCGAACCCAGGGAATATTTTGCAGATGATGATGCAGAATATGATGAGGAATATGTAATTGATCTTTCACAGCTCCGCCCGACAGTTGCTTTCCCGCATCTTCCGGAAAATGCAAGAACTGTTGATGAGATCGGTGAAACAGAGGTCAGGATAGATCAGTCGGTCATCGGCTCATGTACAAACGGAAGAATTTCTGACCTCAGAGCTGCTGCTGAAATACTCAAGGGTAAAAAGGTTGCAAAGGGTGTCCGCTGCATAATTATTCCCGGAACACAGAATGTTTATCTCCAGGCAATGCATGAGGGTCTTTTCGATATCTTTATCGAAGCCGGCGCAGTAGTGTCAACTCCTACATGCGGACCATGTCTTGGCGGACATATGGGTATTCTTGCAAAGGGTGAGAAGGCTGTCTCGACAACAAACAGAAACTTTGTCGGCAGAATGGGACATGTTGAATCAGAGGTTTATCTTGCATCTCCTGCTGTTGCAGCTGCAAGCGCAGTAACAGGCTATATCACAGACCCGGCAAAGGTATGATCAGATAACAGTAAGGAAACACTGGTTTTGAAAAATTCCGGGAAGCTTTTCCCGCGGAAAGGATGAAACAGAAATGAAAGCTCACGGTACAGTACATAAGTACGGAGATAATGTAGATACAGATGTAATCATTCCTGCAAGATATCTGAATACAAGCTCACATAAGGAGCTTGCTTCACATTGCATGGAGGATATTGACATCGACTTTACCAAAAAGGTAAAGGAAGGCGATATAATGGTGGCTGAGAAGAATTTCGGCTGCGGCTCTTCAAGAGAACACGCTCCGATAGCAATTAAGGCATCAGGTATCAGCTGTGTTATCGCTTCCACCTTTGCAAGAATTTTCTACCGCAATTCCATCAATATTGGACTTCCGATACTTGAATGTGATGCTGCTGCAAAGGAGATAAAGGCAGGAGATGACGTTGAGGTTGATTTCGACACAGGCGTTATCACTGACAACACAACAGGCAAAACCTACCAGGCAGAGCCGTTCCCGCCGTTTATCCAGGGCATAATAAAGGACGGCGGTCTTATAAATCACGTTACAAAATAAAAAACTTACAGCCCCCGGAAACAACGGGGGCTGAATTAATGAAAAATATAGTTCAGGAACGGACTTTTTAAAGACTGTCCGGGTCATGCGCACCAAAAGGAAGTATCCTGCTTTTTTGGTGTATCGGAATCTTCTGATCCGTTTCTACGGCAGGAAATTGATGAATAAGGAGGTGAGAGCTTGCAGAAAGTCAACAGAAATACAGTGGGTTGGCTGATGGAAACACTTGGAAGAAAAAAATACGGAATTCTCATTCTTATTGTCTTACAGATAATTCATGGCGCAAGCGGAGTGCTGTATGCTTTGTTTCTTCGCAGTATAGTTGACTGCGCTGTTGCAAAGGATCAATCCGGCTTCTGGATAAATGTAATTTATGTTACAGCAGTTGTTGCGGCACAGCTTGCACTGCGTGCTGTACTGAGATGGCTGAATGAATTATCAAGGGCAGACATTGAAAATGTATTCAAACTGCGGCTGATGGATAACCTGCTGAAAAAAGATTATCTTGCCGTAAGTGCGGTGCATTCCGGTGAATGGCTGAACAGGCTTACGAATGATACGGTCGTGGTCGCAAACGGCTTTGTAGAGATCGTTCCGGGACTTTCCGGAATGATAGTCAAGATGCTCAGCGCAATGGTAATGATAATAATAATAGACAGCCTTTTTGCACTGATATTGGTTCCTGGTGCAGTCGTAATGGTTGTACTTACATATGTTTTCAGAAAAACGCTCAAAAAGCTGCACAAGAATGTTCAGGAAAAAGACGGCAAGCTCAGGATCTTCCTTCAGGAAAGCATAGGAAGTATGGTAATGATACGTTCCTTTGCAGGAGAGGAAACCGCAAAGGAAGAAACTCAGGTGCTGCTTGACGGTCATAAGGCAGCAAGAATGAGAAAGAACCGTTTTTCAAATATCTGCAATGTCGGCTTCGGCATCGCAATGAACGGTATGTATCTTCTTGGAATAGGCTACTGCGCCTTTGGAATTATGACGGGAAGTGTAAGCTACGGAACCCTTACTGCGATTTCTCAGCTTATTTCCCAGATACAGTCACCATTTGCCAATATTACGGGATATCTTCCGAAATTCTATGCAATGCTTGCAAGTGCAGAGCGTCTTATGGAAATAGAAGGCTTTGAAGACGAAAGCATGGATGAGATGATCACGGACACAGAGGTGAACAGCTTCTATAATGAAAAGCTGAAAAGCCTCGGACTTTCTGAAGCTGACTTTACTTATTATCCGCCGTCAGAAACAGTAACGGGGATCAATAAAAAAGATATGCCTGTTGTAATTGACAATATAGATATTGAGATCAGAAAAGGCGAATATACAGCCTTCACCGGCCACAGCGGCTGCGGAAAATCAACGATCATCAAGCTTCTTATGGGATTGTACAGACCGGATAAGGGACAGACATATATCCGCTGCACCGATGACAGTACTCTTCAGCTTACAGCAAAGTGGCGCAGGCTTTTTGCATATGTTCCGCAGGGAAATATGCTTATGAACGGCAGTATCAGGGATATTGTGGCCTTTGCGGATAAGGCTGCGGGACATGATGACGAAAGAATCATGCGTGCGCTTGAGATCGCCTGCGCAAAGGATTTTGTACTCGGACTTGATGACGGAGCGGATACAATCCTCGGCGAAAGAGGTAAGGGTCTTTCAGAGGGACAGATGCAAAGGCTTGCGATTGCAAGAGCAGTTTTTGCTCAGAGCCCGGTAATGATACTTGACGAAGCGACAAGCTCACTGGATTCTGTTACGGAAAAGCAGGTGCTTGAAAATCTAAGGAAGCTGACGAAAAAAACTGTAATAATCGTAACTCACAGACCGGCGGCTCTTGAAATATGTGACAGGATACTATCCTTTACTGAGGACGGTATCACAGAAACAAAAAGTAAATAAAAGCAGGACCGTTTCCCACAGCTAAGAAATAATAAGGGATTGTCGCACTCAGTGATGCGGCAGTCCCTTGTTTTCATTGTTGAATAATGCTTTGATGTTACCGGAGATGGTCAGTTATTGATCTTTTAAACGCTCCAGCAGCTTGTTTATTTCAGAGGATACATTCTGATGTCCGAATTGCCTGTTGTATTCATGATAAACATAGAATCCGCCCATGATCTGATAGGTAATGCTTACATTGGTGTGAATATCATCCTTCAGCTCGGGATGTTCACGGAAAATCGTGTTTTTGATCTCGTTGTTGATACATTCCGGCAGCTTTGAAAACTGGGAATCACCAAAAAGTATGTTTACAATATTGCTGTTTGCATAAAAGCCGGAAAGTATTTCATTATTCGCAGTTACAGGTTCTTCAAGAAGCTTTCCGGGAGAGCTGAGATAACTGAGGATATCTTTTATTACATTGAGCTGAAGGTTTTTTGACAGATCGTAAATATCCCTGTAATGGAGATAGAATGTAGCCTTGCTGATTTCGGCAAGCTCGCAAAGTTCTTTTACACTTATACGTTCAAGAGGCTTTTTAGTACGAAGATGCAAAAATGCATTAAAAAGACTTCTTTTCGTTTTCATTTCTCTCAGATCCATAATAATCACCTTGTCATTTTTTTAATATAGTCAATTAATTGACCATAGAAAAAAACAGTAAATTGAATTTTAAATATAATATGTTATATTAATTATAGTAATTTATTTTACAACAGTCAACTATTTGTATTCCCCGGCGTGCCGCCGGTGTCGCGATTCAAGGCTTAGATAGCCTGAAAAATTTTTACTCCGGCACCGCCCGGCTTCTTGAGCCTGAACTGCGGATATCCTTTCTGGTTTAAAATTCCCGGAATTATTTTACATAAACATTCCGCTGGCGTGCTGCCGGAGCTGCAACGCACAATATAATATTTTATCTGCTTGCGCAGATTATTCCGGACGGTCAGGCTGTAACTTTGCAAGTGAAGCTTATCCTGCCGGAAAATCAGTTTGCTTATTACTTAAAAAGCATGCGGATATCAAAGGTTTCAGATCCTTTTGATATCCGCATACCCCAAAACATAAATAAAAAACACTGAGGAGGCCTACAAATGGATTTTCACGGCTTTTACACAGGACAGATATTTGATGCTTATGAATGGATGGGCGCTCATTACACAGAAAAGGAAACGACTTTTCGTACCTTTGCCCCACAGGCGAAAAATGTTGAGCTTTTGCTTGCAGGAAAAATGATACCCATGAAAAAGGCATATAACGGACAGTTCTATGAAGCAGTTGTTGAAAATGTGCCGCTCGGTGCGGAATATGAATATCGTATTTACTCCGGCATGGGTGCAGTTGATCACTGTGATCCATACGGCTTTTTTATGCAGAAGCGTCCGCAGCATAAATCAATTGTTCAGTGTCTTGATGACTATAAGTTCGGCGACAGCTGCTGGATGAAAAAACGCTCGGCAATGAAAAATAAACCCCTCAATATATATGAGCTGCACGCAGGCTCTTTCAGAAAGCCCGGCGGAGAAGCTGATGCATGGTATACCTATGATCAGCTCGGAGAACTGCTTATCCCGTACATGAAGGAAAACGGATATAATTACGTTGAGTTTCTGCCGCTTTGCGAGCATCCGAGCGATGAAAGCTGGGGCTATCAGACAACAGGATATTTTGCTCCGACAAGCAGATACGGAACTCCTCAGCAGCTTAAAAAGCTGATCGATATGCTGCATAAAAATGATATCGGAGCGATACTTGATTTTGTTCCCGTTCATTTTGCAATGGATGAATACGGTCTTTCAAAATATGACGGCGCTGCATTGTATGAATATCCGAGTAATGATGTCGGAATGAGTGAATGGGGCAGCTGCAATTTCATGCATTCAAGAGGTGAGGTGCGCAGTTTCCTTCAGTCATCAGCAAATTTCTGGCTCAGTGAATTCCATTTCGACGGACTTCGTATGGATGCGATCAGCAGGATAATTTTCTGGCAGGGTGATGAAAGACGCGGTGTCAACGGAAATGCACTTGATTTTGTAAAAACAATGAACAGCCGTCTGAAGGAGATGAATCCCGGCTGTATGCTGATAGCAGAGGACAGCACAAGCTTCCCGAATATCACACATGGGATAAAAGAAGGGGGACTTGGCTTTGATTATAAATGGGATCTCGGCTGGATGCATGATACATTGTCACTTTTTGAGCTTCCTCCGGAAAAACGCCCGGAAAACTATCATAAGCTGACATTTTCAATGATGTATTTCGGTGACGAAAACTATCTTCTTCCGCTTTCACATGATGAGGTAGTCCATGAAAAGGGAACGATAGTAAACAAGATCTTCGGAACACCCGAAGAAAAGCTTTCTCAGGCAAAGGCGCTTTATATGTACATGGCAGTTCATCCCGGTAAAAAGCTGAGCTTTATGGGAAATGAGCTTGGACATCTTCGTGAATGGAGCGAAAAGAGAGAGCTTGATTTCTATCTTCTTGATGATGATCTGCACAGGCAGTTCAACGAATATATGAAAAAGCTTAACAAGCTGTATCTTGAAAACGCACCTCTTTATGAGTATGACTATGAATCCATTGGCTTCAGATGGGCAGACTGTGATCAGCAGGAAAAAATGATATATGCCATTGAGAGAAAATCCAGACATAAAAAAATGCTTGCAGTTTTCAATCTCGGTTCAGAGTATCAGTCAGGTTACAAGCTTGAACTGGAGGGAGTCAAGGCTATAAAGCTTCTTCTGAACAGCAACAGTGAAAGCTTTGGAGGAAATGCTGCGGCTGATGATTTCTTCAGCCTTGAAAACGGTATGTTTACAGCGGAGCTTGCTCCGTATTCATCAGCGCTTTTTGAGCTTGAACAGTAATTTTCAGGCGAAAAAGCATAAAGGGTAAAAATCGGGAAAGTAATTAATAAAGCCTGCGGTTCATTATCGGACCGTGGGCTTTGAATATAGATACAATTTATTTATGGTATATTGTCTGAACACTTCCGTTCAATACACTGACAGATGAATTTTCGTAAAAAATGATGACAAACAAAAAATGATGTTGTATAATAGTAGCTGTCAGTGAAAGGATGTTGAGAATATGAATGAATTCGAAAAGACACAGCCGCACTATGTAAGAGAATATTTCAAGGTTATTGAAAATACGGATCTCGTTTCAAAGGCGAGAACGGAGCCGAAGCTTAAATATGATGAAAAGCCCGGTGATCCGGATTACATTGATCTCAGTGCAGAGGGAATGGAAGCAATAAATAATTTTTCACCTGTTGTTACTGTAAAGGAACTGCGTGGAAGAAAGCATTGAGCTCATGTATTACACTGTCACGGGAGTGTTACAGAAGTCCTGAGTCAGAGCACAGCTTATGAAGTCGGGAATCAGGAATTGTAGAAATGTTAATGTGATTTTAAAGAAGAATTTATATCAGCAGTTCAGGCTTAAAAAGCCGGGCGGTGCCGGAGTAATACTTTTAAGGTTATCAAAGCCTTGAATTGCGACACCGGCGGTACACTGCTCTGCATTATTTTTACCACTTCTGCTTTGTTATTTCTGACAACTTATTCAGCGTAAGGCGTTCCCTTACGGAAACGCGCCAAAAGAAAGGAACCACAAGAGGAAGGGCTTTGGCCCCTCCTCTTAAGGTCCCT
>ONRO01000049.1 GCA_900320235.1 uncultured Eubacteriales bacterium | reverse complement strand
GCTGCACCCTTGATTCACGTCTTTAATAGCCTGAAAAAGTTTTACTCCGGCACCGCCAGGCTTTTTTGAGCCTGAACTGCTGATAGTCTTTCTGCCTAAAAACTCCGAGAATTATTTTACACGAACCGGCGTGCCGCCGGTGTCGCGACGCGCTATCGCTGCGTATACACTGCGCTCTGACTGAGAATTACTGTTTCACTCCCGCGGCTCTGATTTTTCTGACCCCAGACCGGCGTGCCGCAGGTGTCAGCAGCAGCAAAACACTATTGCTGCTCTGAGCTGAACTCAGTCTGTGTAAAGAACGCTTTGTCTGACCGGATTATCCTTTCACTCCCATCAAAGCCGGCAGCGATGTTCAGTAAGAGAAAACCTTCCCTTTCTGCTTGCTGTTCAGCGTCAACCGGTTTTGTCTGAAATGATCAGCCTTTGCAATCAGTAATAATACTTATCTGTCGGCTCCATATCCCCGGGAACGATATTCCGGAAAAGTGAATACTTTACCGGTGACATCGGATGAATGAACTGTGTTGGCATTATCCTCATCTGTGCCCCATCCCGACTGCGGTTTTCATAAGGATCAAACGGTGTTCCTGTGACAGCAAAGCTGCCCTTACTCTGAGTATTTTTGTCTGACATTCTCAATCACCTCTGTATTTTTCAGCGGAACCCTGAATAATATATTTGTAGTAAAGTTCCTGTGCAGGACTTCATTTGTTCCGCTGACCGATATTATGTGCAGCAGAATGTGTATTCTATACATTGCTAAGTAAAATTCAGCAATATGTATCAGCACAGTCAGGATTTCCGCTTATATATTGATTATGGGGGCATCAATTTGACAATTTGTTTTTTATCTCGGAAATATTCAAAAATATTATTTGCTGTTTTTGCCTTTTTTCTTCTTGCCGTTTCTTTCCTGCTCGGTTTTGCCGCTTCTCATCAGAGCAGATATGTCTGCATTGGCGAAAAAAATATCTGCATTTCTGCCGCAGATCCTCAGCAGCATAAGGCTTTTGCCCGTCAGCTTGGTCTTGAAACCGCCGATTATCCTGAAATGATACAGAAGGTCAGGATCCCTCAGGAATTTAACGGCTTGTATGAAAAATATAACAATTTACAGAAAAATTCCGGATTTGATCTTCTGACCTTCCGTGGAAAAAAATGTACCCTTTATACTTACAGACTTCAGAATAAAAAATTTTCCGGAGAATATCTTCTGAATCTGATGGTTTTCAGGGACAGAATCATAGGCGGAGACGTCAGTAAAGACAAATATAAGGGAAGTATCTGCTCTTTTTCGGATATTTTATCAGATAATTCCGAAAGGTAGTACTATAATGTTTATTTAATGCATAATAGTAATCTTGACACGAAAAATTAATAATGTTATTATATAAATCAAGCTATTAAGAATATTATTTTGCAAATTTATGACATTATTGTGTTAGTTTTTATAATATAATGCTATAAAGCAAGAAAAAATTCAGAAAAGCTGTTGGTAAGCATATGAAACTCCTTCTGAAATCTTTTCAGAAAGGACGTCAGGACCGGATAAAACTCCGGTAAAGAAAAGGAGCAGAAAAAAATGTTGCTTGACAGATACCTACCCCGCATAGAATTCAATTCTTATGAAGATTTCAAGAAAAATTACAAAGTCAATGTTCCGGATGATTTTAATTTCGGTTTTGACATAGTTGATGAATGGGCAAAGCAGGATGAAAACAAAAAAGCTCTCGTGTGGTGCAACGACCATGACGAGGAAAAGATTTTCACCTTCAAGGATATAAGCCTTCTTTCAAACAAGGCTGCTAACTATTTCAAAAGCATCGGCATCGGCAAAGGCGATGTCGTTATGATGATACTCCGCCGCAGATGGGAATACTGGGTATGTGCAGTCGGTCTGCACAAGCTCGGCGCAACGATCATTCCCGGAACACTTCAGTTTGCAAAGAAGGATATCGTTTATCGTGCAAACGCTGCCCATGTCAAGGCAATTGTATGCGTGAATGACGATTATGTAATAAGACAGGTCGAAAGCTCACTTCCGGACAGCCCGACTATTGAGCATCATATCGTTGTCGGTGAAAAGCATGAGGGCTGGGAGTTTCTCGAGGATGAGATGGAAAAGCAGTCTGATGTTTTTGAGCGTCCCACAGGTGAAGATGCGACTGACAAGGATGACGTCATGCTTGTTTATTTCACATCCGGCACAACCGGTATGCCGAAGATGGTACAGCACAGCTTTGCACATCCGCTCGGACATATCGTAACAGCAAAATACTGGCATCAGGTTCAGGAAAACAAGCTTCATATGAGTGTTACAGATTCCGGCTGGGCAAAATTCGGCTGGGGCAAGATCTACGGTCAGTGGATCTGCGGTGCTGTGATCTTTGCATACGACATGGATAAATTCGTTCCGGCCAAGCTTCTTGAAAAGATGTCACAGTATAAGCTTACGACCTTCTGCGCACCGCCGACAATGTACCGCTTCATGCTTCTTGAGGATGTTGCATCATATGATCTTTCATCAATCCAGCACTGGACAACTGCCGGCGAACCGCTCAACCCTGAGGTAAACAACAAATGGTTTAAGCTTACAGGTCATAACATATATCAGGGCTTCGGTCAGTCAGAGGGTACTGTACTTATGGCTGATTTCCAGTGGGATGATATCAAGATCGGCTCAACAGGCAAGCCTTCACCGCTTTATGATATCAAGCTTCTCGACAAAGAAGGTGAAGAAGTCGGCATTGGTGAAGAAGGCTCGATATGTATTATGGATGTCAGGAACCATCCGCCGGTCGGTCTTTTCACAGGCTATTACAAGAATCACAAGATGACAGCCGAACTGCTTCTGGGCGATTATTACAACACATGCGATATGGCATGGCAGGACAGCGAAGGTTATTACTGGTTTGTCGGAAGAAACGATGATGTTATCAAATGCTCCGGCTACCGTATCGGACCGTTTGAAGTGGAAAGTGCTATGCTTGAGCATGATGCAGTTGTAGAATGTGCCATCACAGGTGCACCTGATCCGGTAAGAGGTCAGGTTGTAAAGGCAACCGTTGTTCTTAAAAAGAATTACAAGCCGAGCCCTGAGCTTATCAAGGAGCTTCAGGATCATGTCAAGAAATCCACAGCGCCTTACAAATATCCGAGAATAATTGAATTCGTTGACGAGATTCCTAAAACCATCAGCGGAAAGATCAAACGTGCCCAGATAAGACACGAGGACGAGGAAGCTGTAAGAGTCAGAGATAAATAATTTCACAGCAGAATTATTCTGTTTCAGCATCATTGATAAAAAAACAATGTGAGCGTGTATGTGCCTTCCCCTGTTTTTCGGGGAAGGTGTCATGCCGCAGATTTCAGGAATGCTGTTTTACAAAGATAATGCAGAATTTTTATATGCAGGTATAGTATAGAGGTAGTACATCAGCTTCCCAAGCTGAGCGGGCGGGTTCGATTCCCGTTACCTGCTCCAGCGGCGAGCCGCCGCAGCCAATTCGCGTTCGACTTTTGTCGGACGCGATATTTCTTTCCCGCGCCTTAAGTAATATCTTTTTGTACTCTGTTGACATTTCAGCCCCGTCACTTTCTGACAGGGCTGAATTTTTAACTTGATTTTCCTCAGGAAGCCCTGTTATCCGCCGGAATGTTTACAGCAGACATTTCTGCAGATATTTTTAGAATTCTGCTGTCCTGAAACTCCCGTTAATCCCGGGGTATATTCTCAATGTAAAAAGTTGATATTTCTCCCCTGTTTATTTGTGACAAGGGATATCATGTATCAATGCTATATAGTGTATTATCAGTCCGCAGAGCAATTCCATGCGAGCAAGCGTAACAAAAAAACAACGGCAAGACAGAAAAAATTCAATCAATTGACAAATCATATGCTATGCTGCATTTTGTTCACAAATCGAATTGAATTTGTATGATGGATGATGTATAATTCAAATCAGAAGTAATATTGCCGGATCTCCGGCAGAAGAAACATACATACTTTTTCGGAGGTGAAGCCTTTGAGCCGTGAAGCTGTCGGAAAACTCAGGGATAAAATAGTCAGTTTTTTTTCAGATGAGTCCAATTTTCGTTTTGTTTTTGTCGCTGCTCTTTTGTGTGCTTCTTTGAATGTTATAAGATTCTGGTTCTATGTTGCGGCCGGTATATGTATGATATGGGCTGCCTTTCTTTTCGGTTACAGGCTTATTTATCAGCATCGTATCCGCAGGATCAGAAACAGAAGGCTTATTCTGCTGTTTCTCGGGTCTGCACTGCTGACCTGTTTTATACAATTCAGTTCCAATTTTATCGTCAATATTTATCTTGTCGCATGGATGGGAATATGCTTTTTCATGTTCTATGGAATTCATGCCGATAAAAGCCGACGAAGCTGCTCTATTGAGGTCAGCAGGAT
Source organism: uncultured Eubacteriales bacterium (assembly GCA_900320235.1). Taxonomy (GTDB): domain Bacteria; phylum Bacillota; class Clostridia; order Oscillospirales; family Acutalibacteraceae; genus UBA1213. Next base: position 3,787 of record ONRO01000049.1, on the reverse strand, counting down.
ACTTGACCTTATTAACGCTGTTACAACTATTATGATGACAACCGGTATTATTCTGCTCATCATTTTCCCAAAGGGCTTTGTGATCGACGGTGATTCCTTTGCAATCCATGAAAACAGATTTGTCGGAATTATTTTCAACGCTAATGTTACTGCCTTTTATGCTCTGATGGCCCTTATCAGCTGCAATCTTCTGCTTGTGATACGGAAAAGCCTCGGAAAACTCAATGGCAAGCTGATAGCATTTTACATCATATGCAGTGTGATCAATCTTTTTTCACTGTTCATTTCCGATTCAAACGCATCTCTGCTGATGCTTATTGTATATCTTTGCTTTGTTTCATTCTATGTTATCTTCAAGGGCTATAAGCGAGGCTTTATTTCCCTGCTTTTCAGGATCATAGCCCTGATCCTCGCCTGTATTGTTGCTACGTCTTTTCTTCTCGGCACAAGGACCCTTGTTCAGGGAGGTACCTCTGCTGTTCTCAGTATGCTTTCACCACACACTCAGATATCAACAGGCGTTACTTCCAAGCCTGATCAAAATATTATCATCATAAAACCGGACGACCGTCCTGAAACAACATTTGAACATCAGAATACGAATATCGACAGCGGTCGCTTCAAGATCTGGAGACAGTCCGCAGAAATGTTCAGGCTTTTCCCCGTTTTCGGAGTCGGAAAGGGTAATGTTGTGGATTACGGCAAGACTTATCTCGGTGGACTGAGATATGAGGATTTCCATAACGGATTGATAACAATAGCCGTATGCTACGGTTCTGTCGGACTGATGCTGTTCATGGTGCTTGCGATAACGATCGGAAAATCCATGCTGAAGGCTATTTTCAGATACAGAAACGAAAACAGGCGTGACTGCAGGGTACTTATGTATATTACTGCTTTTTGTGCCGGATACTGTGTATATTCGATGTTCGAGGTCGCATTGCTCGTAGATATCTCCTATCGTGTTGTGATATTCTGGCTGCTGATCGGTCTGGCAATGAGCTATGTAGGCTCATATGAACGCAATGCGATCACAGCAGGCGAGAATATTCCCGAGCGCAGCCGTTCGATCAGACGTGTTGCTGCATATCTCAGCAACAGCCGTACATAATAATATTTATTCAGGTAGGTGACTTTTTAATATGAAAGACGGATTTCTTCGCGTCGCAAGTGCAACACCACAGATCAAGGTCGCAGACTGCGAAAAAAATGCAGACGCTGTGATCTCAATGGCAAAGGAGGCTGCCGGAAAGGGAGCTTCACTTGTCGTTTTCCCCGAGCTTTGCATTACCGGCTATACCTGTCATGACCTTTTTCTGCAGAAAAGTCTTCTGACAGCAGCTGAAAAGGCTCTTGAAAGAATTATTGATGAAACAAGCCAGCTTGACGCTGTTATTCTTGCCGGACTTCCTGTCAGAGCAGGCGCTGCTCTGTACAACTGTGCAGCAGTTCTTTTAAAAGGCAGAATACTTGGACTTGTACCAAAACAGTTTATTCCGAATTATTCGGAATTCTATGAAGTAAGACATTTCACCTCGGGCAGAAATCTGCGCAGCAGCAAAGGCAGTGATATTAAACTGAACCTTTGCGGACAGACTGTATCTGTTGATACAGAAACCGTGTTCTTATGTGCTTCAATGCCTGAGTTCAGACTTGGCATTGAGCTTTGTGAGGATCTCTGGACACCCGAACCCCCCTCGGGAAAGCTTGCACTCGGCGGAGCATCAGTTATTGCAAATCTGTCTGCAAGCGATGAGGTGATCGGAAAGACTGAATACAGACGCATGCTTGTAAAATCCACATCTGCACGGCTTATCAGCGCATATGTTTATTCAAGCGCAGGACTTGGCGAAAGCACACAGGATCTTGTATTTTCCGGACACAACCTGATATGTGAAAACGGAGCATTACTTGCTGAATCAAAGCGTTTCGGAACCGGTATTATCTATGCAGACATTGACCTTCAGAAGCTCGAAAGCGAAAGAGTCAGAGCAAATACCTATGAAGGAACAAATGATCTTCGCACGGTCAGCTTTGATCTGTCTGTAAAAAAGCTTGAGCTTGACCGTAATATCAGCAGAACACCCTTCGTTCCCTCAGATAAGACAAATCTTGCTCAGCGCTGCGAGGAAATACTTACAATCCAGGCAACAGGACTTGCAACAAGAATAGCTCATACAAATGCAAGAACCGTTGTAATAGGACTTTCAGGCGGACTGGATTCAACTCTCGCACTCATTGTTGCAGTTCATGCAATGGATATGCTCGGACGTGACAGAAAGGATATTCTGGCTGTTACAATGCCTTGTTTCGGAACAACAAAGCGTACCAAAAGCAACGCAGAGGTCCTTGCGGAGTGCTATGGGGTCAGTTTCAGGGATATAAATATCAGCAAGTCTGTTTTGCAGCATTTTGAAGATATCGGACAGGATCCTGAATGTCTTGACGTTACATATGAAAACTGTCAGGCAAGAGAACGGACTCAGGTGCTGATGGATCTGGCAAATAAAACAGGCGGCTTCGTAATCGGAACCGGTGATCTTTCAGAGCTTGCTCTCGGCTGGGCAACATACAACGGAGATCATATGTCGATGTATGCAGTGAACTCTTCAATTCCGAAAACACTTGTCCGACATCTTACAGCCTTTGAAGCTGAAAACAGTGAAGGAAAGCTCAAAACAGCTCTTCTCGATATACTTGATACTCCTGTCAGTCCGGAGCTTCTTCCTCCAAAGGACGGGGAAATATCACAGAAAACGGAAGATCTTGTAGGTCCATATGAGCTGCATGATTTCTTCCTGTATTACATGGTTCGATTCGGATTCAGTGCTGACAAGATTTTCCGCATGGCCAGACATGCCTTTGATGGTGCATATGATGACGAAACGATAAGAAAATGGCTGACGACATTTATCAGACGCTTTTTCTCACAGCAGTTCAAGCGTTCATGTCTGCCGGACGGTCCGAAGGTCGGAACGGTCACGCTTTCACCAAGAGGCGACTGGCGTATGCCGAGCGATGCTTCAAGTGCAGTGTTCACACTTAGCGAATAATACATGATAATATATGCCGCAGCATTTTAAAATGAAGTGCAGCGGCATTTTTTTGCCTTATAAGGATTTTCCGGTTGTTTCTATCCGTGCGGGAAAAGCATAATTATTTTTTCAGTCCGGCTGAAAAGTCAGGACAGGAACTGCAGTTTTTTCACTGCATGCTTTCCTGTCCTGATTTCACAATAAAACGGGAGAAAAAAACAAAACGCTTTGTTTGCAGTAACTCCGTTTTTTATATAAGAAAAAGTAATTCTTTTACATCGGGCAAATAAATGTCAGTCCTCATTCTGTTTGCCGAGAAATGCTGTTGCAGCCTGCACAAGCTTGCTGTCTGCCTCATCAGGAAGTGACGCGCCCTCGTCAAGCAGAAGAACAACTGCGCCGGTAATATCTCCGCCGGAGATTATCGGATATGCAGTTGCGGCACTCATTTCTGTTCCTTCTATCGGGAAAAAATTACCGGCACTGACCTTGTCTGCTGTATAGCTTTTTCTGTTTTCAATAAGCTGTTCAAGCGAATCTGAGATACGACGCTCTGCATATTCCTTTTTCGATACACCTGAAACAGCAACCACATGATCCCTGTCAGTAATTATTACGGGACGTTTCGTTACCCTGTTGAGTACCTCAGCATATTGTTCAGCAAAGGTTGACATCTCCCCCATCGGTGAATATTTCTTGAATATTACTTCCCCGCCTGAATCAGTGTATATTTCAAGCGGGTCGCCCTCTCT
>ONRO01000080.1 GCA_900320235.1 uncultured Eubacteriales bacterium | reverse complement strand
TAGAATTCATAAAGGGTTTGCTGACCGCACTTTTATGTCCAGCTTAAAATCCTGTCAGTTTCCGCATTTGATCCATTGCGGATTATTACCTTCGTACTCTTTAAAAAATACCGGAATACTTGTGAGAACAGTAATCACAATTGCGATCGAAGAAAAATTTTTTTCAGCCCGCAGCTGCAGGCAGGTGACGCTGCACACTTGATTCACTGCTTAGTGAGCCTGAAAATATTTTACCCGGACACCGACAGACTTTTAAAGTCTGAACTGCAACAGAATTATAATTCAAAACCTGTCAGCTCCTGAATCACAATAAATCATCTCTTACAATCTCCTTATACTATCCTGCTGCTTTTCATGAACAAATTAATAATCCTTCAATAATTCTGCACGGCGGTTCAGATCTGTTTGTAAAGTGTCAGAATATTGCATTTCTCCTTATATTCATACTCGACCTTATCCATCATTTTTTTTACCATATATATTCCAAGTCCACCGATCTTTCTTTCCTCTGCCGAAAGCGTAACATCAGGATCTTCCTTTGACAACGGGTCAAAAGGTATGCCATTATCCGAAAAACGGATACATAATATCCTGTCATCAGACAGACTTATGCTGATATCTGCGTTTCCTTCTCCTGACGGATATGCATAGCTTGCTATATTCACAAATATTTCTTCAACAGCTGTATCAATCTGAAACTGAGTTTTCATCGGACAGTCATTTTTCTCAAGAAAACTGTCAACTGCTCCAATCACTTCAGGAAAACTGGTTTTCTCTGCTTTAATTATCATCTTTATCCTCCTTGCCAAGCCTTATGCAAAACATTGTAAGGTCATCAAACTGAACAGCGTCTCCTACATATTTATCTACTTCTCTATGTACATTACTGAGAATTTTCTCAGGAGATGCATCAGCTTCTATATTCAGAGCTTCAAGCATCCTGTCTGTACCAAAAAGCTCATTTTCAGAATTGGTTGCTTCAGGAACTCCGTCTGTATAAAGAAACAGTGACGATCCTTTTTCCATTTTGAATTCATATTGCCTGAATCTGATTCCTTCCATGCCTCCGATAACAAAACCATGCTTATCCTTGTATAGCTCAAATTTTCCTCCTGCCTTCTTTATTGCAGGATACTCATGCCCCGCATTAGCCGCTTTTACCTTTCCGGTTGATATCTCAAGCACACCATACCAGACTGTAACAAACATATCAGCATTGTTCTCTTTACAGATCTGTTCATTCGCCTTCCGCAGAACTTCTGCCGGCTCTTCTCCGGTCAGTGCTATGTTCTCAAGCAGTATCTTTGATGCCATCATAAACAATGAGGCAGGTATTCCCTTTCCTGAAACATCAGCCATTATCATTCCGAGGTGATCGTCATCGATCAGAAAGAAATCATAAAAATCTCCTCCGACTTCCTTTGCAGGTGTCATTGATGCATAAAGATCAAATTCATCTCTTTCAGGATATGCAGGAAATATATTCGGCAGCAAATCTGACTGTATTTTTGCTGCAAGCGAAAGCTCTTTTTCTGTCGTCATCAGTTTTTTCTGCTTCTCCGCAAACTGAAGTCCATAGATCAGGGTAATTGATATCATCATTGCGGCATACTGAGTTGATATTCCGAAAGCATACCTCGTAAGCAGCATATTACCTATCGGGAAAAAAACAAATGATGCAGTTATCATTTTCTCTTTTATAGATACTTTTGAGATAAAAAATCCTAAAATTACCATAATCAATGCAACTGCAAGAAATGTCTGGCTCCACATGAATATCTCGCTGCGCTTGTAGACTCCGTTTTCGTCAACCGAGAAATACAATGGATAGAATATATTCACAAAACATGCAATTATTGTCGGAACAAACAGAATGTTCAGAACCAGATTGAAAATATCCATAAGTCTGCCCTGAAGATTCAGTGCTGAAACTGTATATTTCCAGAAGAAATATATCAGAGCGGCGCTTGAAGAATAATTCATTACGTTTATGGCAATGTTGCAGACTCGTAGATCAGCGTTTCCCTGAACGATCCAGCTGCACGCATCTGAAAATAATGCTGCACTGTTCATTGTAATCAGAAGCACAAATGTTCTTGTTCCTTCTCCTATTCCGGATCTGTCACTGATACAGCTATAAAGCAAAACCAATCCGATCAGGATCGCTACAATATCCGCACCGACAGTAAATGAATTGCTCAGCTCCATTCCTGTGAATCCGTTAAGCTTGCATATTAATATCAGCGATGCAGCCATCAATGCAGAAAACACAAATGCAACCGGAAGTATCCATAGCTTAGTATTAAGCCTATCATTTATTCTTTTTACACTTATCATAAGTTTTTCTCCTTCTTCTTATTATCAGGCTGACTGTAAAACTCAGGAAAAAACCTGTTCATGTGAAATACTACAATAAATAGATTTCACATTCTCTGATCTGAGCAGAAAAAATACTGTTTTATTGTTTTTGTGTAATTACCTGATCTGCACATTCCCCTCATCTTTTATTATCCGTATTTATAATTTTATTTCATACATTATTGTATTTTTCTTTTTGCTCTCAAGCAGATTTGTCTTGCTTTTCAGTATTGCAGATGATATCTCGTCCAATTCTGAAACAAACGGATCAGAATCTGTATTTCTGTAACTTACTGAAAGAGTAATCTTTTCATTTTCACCCTGAGCTTCAATTATAAACTCCGCCTCTGTCTTATCTCCTTTTTTAAACAAAGGCTGAAAATAACCGGAATACAATTCTTCAACTACTATGCTGCAGTTATTCATCATTTTACGGTTCATAAAGCGACTGCGGCAGAATTCCTCAAGTGATGCTGACATTTCATAAAAATCCCGGCCATCTTCTTCTGTATCCCAACACCAGTTCGTTATCTTCAGTACAAAGGCACGGGTCAGCTCCTTTTTCGGATTTTCAAATATTTCAACCGGTGTACCCTGCTCATATATTTCACCCTGATCCATATAGAGCACCCTCGTGGAAATATCTTTTGCAAGACGCATCTCATGTGTTACTATCAGCATTGTTATGCCATCATCTGCAAGATGTCGGATTACATTCATTACTTCCGTTACCATTGTCGGATCAAGGGCACTTGTCGGCTCATCAAAAAGCATTATCTCCGGATGCATTGCAAGTGCTCTTGCTATTGCCGCTCTCTGCTTCTGTCCTCCCGAAAGCTCATCAGGCATATTATCCGCTTTTGCTTCAAGTCCCACCCGACGCAGCTGAACAATCGCTTCCTCATAAGCCTCTTCTTTTGTTTTTCCAAGAAGATCCTGCTGGGGCATCATAATATTTTCTATTATGCTTTTATGTCCGAAAAGATTAAATGATTGAAATACCATTCCTATCTTTTTTCTGACTGCTGTAAGATCTGTCCCCTTGAGACATATATCCTTTCCGTCGAACATTATCGATCCGGAATCCGGAGTCTCAAGTCTGTTTATACAACGAAGAAGTGTGGATTTTCCTGTTCCTGAAGGTCCTATTATACTGATAACTTCTCCTGTTTCAACAGTCAGATCTATTTTTTTCAAAGGAACAGCATTTTCATATTTCTTACTAAGCTCTCTGATCTCTACTAAACTCATTTCTTTGCCGCCTTTCCTGATTTTTTATCAAATGTCAGACCAATCCTGTCAATTACAAATGTTATCAGCCATGTAATCAGGAAATATGCTATTGCAACAGTCATCAACGGGAAAAATGCTTCCAGTGTCCGACCCCTGATAAGATCGCCTGCTCTTGTCAGATCAACCACTGCTATATATCCGGCTACTGATGTTTCCTTGAAAAGCAATGCAAACTGACTGCGCAGAAGAGGAAAATAGATTTTTCTGGCTTGCGGAAGTATGACCTTAAAATATGCTTGTCTCTCAGAATAGCCAAGAGCAAGTGCTGCTTCATACTGTCCTTTATCAACAGAATTTACAGCACTCATTATCACCCCATATGCCTTTGGAGCGAAAATTATTGTAAATCCTATCATTGCTACCAATACAGCTGAAATATCTGACACTGCAAACACAACGTAATACAGCAGCATGAGTATTACCACAACCGGCAGACCAGCTATTATGGCTGTATATACCGATATTATTCCGTTAATTATTCTTTTGTTTTTCCTTTTCAGCAATGTCATAAGAAATCCGAGTATCAGACCGGATATTCCTGAGACAACAGAAATAAGCATTGTGGTTCCCAGACCGGATAAAAGCATTTTCCATCTGTCTTCAACAATGAAGGTCCTTCTGAAGCTTTCGGAAAGGGACTCAAATAAACCTGCATTCTCTGGGGCTGCTGCACTGCGGACAATAAGTATAAATGCTGTTTTATGATGATGTATAAAATTTACAACCTCGCTCCTCTCCGGTGTTATTATCAGAGATCCACAGCATATATCTGCTTTTCCGCCTTCAACTGCGGCAAGAATGCCTGAAAACTCCATCGGAATAAATGTAACTTTATAATCAAGCTCCTTTGCCATCATCAGGATCAGCTCAAGCTCCATACCCTTCATTTCACCTTCACCTGTCATATATGACATCGGCTCAAGACTGTCACAGGCTGCAACTCTTATATTGCCGTTTTTTCCTTCCCAATCCTGCTGCGGAAGGTTTTTTTTACTTTCATCAAGTCCTGTCCACTTTGACCAGAGCTCATCTAAAACGCCAGCACAAACCTTATCATATGCCGCCTGCCATTTTGATAAATCTTTATTCTTCTTTGAAAAAGCTATCCCGAACTCAGCTTCCTTCAATGGATCAGGAAACAATGCAAGCGATGGATTCCTGTTTACAAAAAGCTCACCTACAGCAGTATTCTGAAGAAAAGCGTCTGTTTTTCCGCTTGTCAGCGCAAGAACCATGTCTGATGATGTTGAATAATATGTAAATTCCTTGACATCCGGTATCTTTGAGCTGATAAGTTCCTCAAATGGTGCACCTGTCAGCATACTTATTGTCTTTCCGTTCAATTCTTCAAAAGTTGATTCTTCCGGAGTCCGATCAGTTGCAGAAGCAGCAGACGCTGTTATACTGATCACTGAAAACAACAGAAAAACAATTACCAAAAATGATGATAGCCTCAATAATATATTATTTCTCATGAAATCTCTCCTTTTCATTTTATATTTTAAATTCAGAATATGGACTGTATTTAAACTGTTTTTTTATTCTCTGCTCCAAAGTACACAATATGCCTGTGTTCTTGCAGCAAAATTATCCGTAATAAGCAATTTGCGTATTTCTTCTTTTGTATACCAGCGTGCCTCTATTTCCTCTACATCCGAGTCACTCTGACCTATTTCACCCGAAGCAGTGCCAATAACAACAATTGTCTTTTCATTTGAAAAACCGATTGCAGAGTAACTTTCCTTCCATACTTCGTCAATATGCAATAGCCTGAGGCCTGTTTCTTCATGCAATTCCCGTTGCGCTGCAATATCTGCTGTTTCTCCCGGATCAATAAGACCAGCCGGAAAATTAATTATCCACTGACCCGTCGCCATACGGTATTCCCTGTTCAGAAGAAGCTTTTCACCGTTCTCATCATGTATTATCATAACAACCGCATCTGCCCTGCTGCTACAAAGATCGTCAAAGCTTTTTATTTCAGGTGATCTGCTGATCATTTCGTAGATTTTTTCATTGCCGTCTTCAGTTTCGTATTCCAGATCGTACCTAGTTATAAACTTTCCCTGATGTATCTTTCTGACACCTTTGAATTTCATATCAATTCTCCTCTTCTTTACTGAATATAAATCATTTTTCAGCAAAACTACTGTATCAATTTATTAAAACATAAAAATACGCAATAAAACATACTATTAATAACTTTTTCACCATATTATACCATATTATAATATAACACAAACCCCAATATATTTCAACACCAGCACCCGTGACGGCAGCGGCAGCGTGACGCGCCCTTGGGGCGCCCTGGGCACCCTTGACGCGCTATCGCTCCGGCAGCGTGACGCTGCACCCTTGACGCGCTATCGCTCCG
>ONRO01000033.1 GCA_900320235.1 uncultured Eubacteriales bacterium | reverse complement strand
ACATCACAGTTCTGATTCAATAATCAATCATTCTTTCCGAAAATCATATCCATCTGTTTTTGCAGACATAGCTGAAGTGAATATTTCTGCATAATGGTATTTCTGGCTGCCTCTGAGAGTCTGCGGCGAAGCTCCTCATCATCAAGAGCCTCTTCAATGCATCCGGCAATCTCCTGCGGAGAACGGAAATCAGCAAGCAGACCATTTTCATGGTCTGTAACCACTTCCTCAACTGGCGGAGTTCTGGAGCTTACAAGACAGCATCCGGCTGACATCGACTGCACCATAGACCACGAAAGCACAAACGGTCTTGTAAGATAAACATGAACTGTTGATGCCTGAAGAAGCCGTCTGTAATTATTTCTGCTGAGCCAGCCGGTAAAATGAATGCGTGACAAATCAAGTCCGCCCTTTTCAAGCTCAATTTCTTTCCAGGTTTTTCCGTTTCCGGGTTTTCTGCCGTAAATGGTCCTGTCATTTCCTGCTATTACAATTTCACATTCCGGACGGTGCTTCTGCAGTATCTTGACTGCTTCCATGAAATTAGGAAATCCCCTGTACGGTTCCATTCCACGGGTAACATAGGTCACCACTTCCTTTGCATCTGAAAGATCAAGGCCCGGCAAAACCATTTTTGTTCCAGGTGCAGGCGCATAATACCCTGTATCCACTCCTTCATGGATAACATGTATGGAATCACGGTATTCCTTCGGGAACTGAGCCTTTTGCCAGTTCATCGGAGTATACCCTACATCGCAAGCATCAAGCTGCACAAGCAAATATGCATTTCTCAGCCTTAAAATCTTTCTGCGCTCCTCTGTCGGGATTTCATCAGGCCAGAAAGCAACATCCGAACCGCTTGCATGGTAAAACCATTCAAAATATCCCACCAGCCGAACATCAGGATACAGATCCTTTATAAAAAGAAGCGCACCCCATCCTGCCGTACCTATCACAATATCCGGAACAAAGCCTTCTTCATTTCTCAGCTTCTTTAAAGATTCAATTACAGCTAATCCTTCCTGAGTTTCCTTTTCAAGAGGAAGATAATTGTTTTTTTCGGAATAATCATAATGTCGCACATGTAATCTGTGAAATGAATGTTCAGTCTTTTCCCTGGTCAGATAATAAACCCTCAAAAAAGGATTTCTGGCGAGAAATAATGCCAGATTTTCAAATTGTGAATTGATCGTATTATGTATTATCAGTATATTGATTATTTTTTCAGAATTCATTTATCAGCCGCCATCCTGCAAAAATCATTCCGCCGTTATCTTCTCAGATAACTCTGTTACGATAACGATTGGTATGTACAAATATGACCATTTTTTCAGCAACACTTTGTCAGTTGTTCACTAAACATACTATACTTTCAGCCAAACAGTCATCTCCACCGTCGATTACTGTTGCACTGTTACTAGCACAGTCATCTCCACCGCCGGGTGCTGTTACACTGTTAATTAAACAGTCACCTCCACCGCCGGGTACTGTTACAGGGTCGCCGCCAATCAGGGTACTATCTCCTTGCCATTCTTGATTATCATATGTATAACAAGCTTCACTGCTGTGAGTGGCACAATCATTTGATGTTACTATCGTATCTTCAGCTAACTCAACTAAATCCATAACGGGTTTTTTTATATGTTTTTTTCATAACAATTCTCCTTTCATTTCACAATTACTCTTTATTCTTCTATTGCATTTATACTTCGGAGTTTAGATAAAATTTCATCTACATCTGAGGAGATTTCATCTCTTGATGCTTCATATTCATTATAAACAGCATCAACAATTTTTTCTTTTGTAGTTTCTTTCTTCAGACAGTCAACAATAAAAGCTGCCGTTTCGTTGCTTCTTGCCATACCGTTGAAGGCTTCACCGCCGATCGGCACAAGATACTGACTGTCATAGATATCCTGTGTAATAAAATTTTCTTTAAGCTTCATATTAATCCACTCCATTCTTTCACCGGTATCAGCATACAACATCCTGTCCGCTTGTATCAATCACCTTTTGCAGCATTTTTTCTATCATATCCTCCAGCATCATCGTGAATACTTCACGGCAGTGTGTATCCTCCACAGGGCACGAAGACAATCCGGTACACCGGGGAAGGAAAGGACATCTGCGGCATTTTTCACGTATTCTATCCACACGGCAGAAATCGATCTCCGGAAGATTTCCCGCATATCTGTCAAAGATACTTCCAAGACGTGATTCCTCAGTACAATGCTCACAGGCATACAGACTGCCGTCAGGTGCTATTACAGGACTTCCGCTGTCAGCCATGCAGTGAAAAACCCGGAAACCGTTTCCGGCATTTATAAAATCCGAGGCACTGAATCCTGCTGCCTCTATAAGCGGGCGGCTGTCTTTTATCCTGTTCCATATTTCAATATCGTTATCACTGCTGCGTACATTATTAAGAGGACAGAAGTATACTCCCACCTTTTTTTGCATCGTATATGCTTATTCATATCATCCAGAAAACGAGGTATGCTGTCCACATTTTCCTCATCAACATTACACCGCACAGTAACGATTATTCCGGCTTCTGACATCAGGCTGACCGCATTCATCACCTTATAATACTCATTATGGTAGACACGGTAGTTTTTTCTGTATTTATAATCCGCCTCATTTCCGTCCATGGAAATCTGTATTCTTTTCAGTTTCCACAGTCCGGTCATTTTTCTCACCACTTCGGGAGTAATGAGGCTGCCGTTAGATATCATTGATGAAGAATAATCAATTCCGGAGTCATGCATTGCCCTGGAAATACGATCTATTGTTTCAGTACACAGCAGCGGCTCACCGCCGAACCAGTTCAGTTTTATTGTATTATTCCTTCTTTTCTGCAAAATGAAGTCTATCGTTTTTCTGATTGTTTCATCATTCATTTTAACCTGTCTGAAACCTTCTTCATAGCAATAGATACAACGTGCATTACAGCCAAGTGTCGGCAGTATTGTAAAACTGCGGATACCCTTTTTCTTTTCAAATACTCTCATCATATTTGAAAGTCCCTTGTAAAACTCACATTGATCCATATTTTCCGGCACAAGAAAATAATACTGCATTAATACAGAAAGTGTGTCATTGTTTTCGATCTCTTCAGAAGTGAAACGATCCTTTTTT
>ONRO01000215.1 GCA_900320235.1 uncultured Eubacteriales bacterium | reverse complement strand
CTCGCAAGAGGTCAATAATATTGAGTGAGGTAATTTATATGAAAACAATTCTTGAAGTTAAAGATCTTTGCAAAACCTATATTATCAACAAAAGACAGAATAATGTTCTGCGCAATGTAAATTTTTCAGTCAGCAAAGGTGAAATGGTTGCTGTTATGGGCCCTTCCGGCTCTGGCAAGTCTACTCTTCTTTATACCGTTTCCGGTATGGACAGCATGACTGCTGGTCAGTCTGTTTTTAACGGAAAGGATATCTCAAAGCTTAAGCCTGATGCTCTTGCTGAACTGAGACTTGACGAAATGGGTTTTATCTTCCAGCAGATGTATATGCTGAAAAATCTCAGCGTTCTTGATAATATCCTCCTCCCGGCACGTCAGTCAAAGGCAAATACTCTTTCACAAAAAGAAAAACTTGAATACGCAAAGGAACTTATGCGCAAACTTGACATCATTGAAATCGCTGATAATGATATCAACGAGGTTTCCGGCGGTCAGCTGCAAAGAGCCTGTATCTGCAGAAGCATGATTAACAAGCCTGAAATGATTTTTGCTGATGAACCTACCGGCGCTCTGAACCGTTCAAGTTCAGACGAGGTTATGGATGAGCTTTGCAAGCTGAACAGCGAAGGTACAACTATCATGCTTGTCACTCATGATGCAAAAGTTGCTGCAAAATGCGGAAGAGTCCTTTATATTGTTGACGGAAATATCAAGGGAGAGTATAATAATATTGAAAGCGTTTTCCGCAGGCGTGAAAGGGCTCTGAATAACTGGCTGCTTGAAATGGGCTGGTAAAAAGTGTATTGCAGATGCTTTATACTAAAATTTTTTTATCACAGGTATGATAAACTGGTTTTGTATGTTATTCAGGTATTTTTATTAAGGGGTCAGACATGAAGGATATTATCGTAGTAGAAGACAACAGAGAAATGGCGGGGCTGCTGTGTGATTTTCTTATGGCAGATGGTTATTCAACAGAACATTTTACTGACGGAGAATGTGCATTGGAGTATTTTGAAAAAAATGGTGCAAGGCTTATTATCCTTGATGTTATGCTTCCCGGAATTGACGGATTTGGCGTTTGCCGCCGGATTCGCGAAAACTCCAACTCCCCCATCATTATTGTAAGTGCAAAAACAGAAAAAAACGATAAGCTGAACGGTCTTATTCTCGGTGCGGATGATTATATAGAAAAACCGTATGATATTGATATTCTACTTGCAAAAATAAAGGGTATCTTTGCAAGAAGATACAATTCTGAGATTATCTCCGATGGTTTTTTGAAACTGAACAAAAGCAAAAGAACGGTTTATAAAGGTGAAAAGATGATAGAGCTCAATCAGAAAGAATTTGATCTTCTGTGTCTGCTGGTTGAAAACAGCGGAAAAACTCTGAGCAAGGATTTTCTTTTTAATAAGATCTGGGGCTTTGACAGCTTTTCGGAACCTCAGACACTCACTGTACATATCAAATGGCTGCGCCAGAAAATAGAAAACGACCCCAAAAAGCCTGAGCACATTCTTACAGTCTGGGGCGTCGGGTACCGCTATGAGAGGTGAAAACATTGAAAGGCTTTATCAGACTTATCATTATCATATCTGTTGCTTTGTTTTCTTTTTTGATTGCTGCAAACTGTATTTTGCTTAATAATAATATGGATGAAAAAAGCAAGCCTTATCGTGTTGAAGCTCAGAGAATAACCCATAAAATTGAAAACGGTGAAGATTTCAATCCGGATGATTACGATTATATTTTTAATGTTGAAAAACTCTCTGACGACCTTACTGAAAGCTCCGATGATTATCTGATAAGAAAAATTAATGGGGTCTGTTATCGTTTTGATTATCGTGTTCCGTCTGACAATGGAAATTCTGTTCTGCTTTTCAATATCATCTTTTCAGCAGCTGCTCTATTAATTTTCGGTGTTCTGTTATATGTTTATTTTAGTATTATCCGTCCCTTTGAAACACTCAGCAATTACCCCGCCGAGCTTGCAAAAGGTAATCTTACTATTCCACTCAAGGAACAGAAAAACAATTATTTCGGCAGATTTATCTGGGGACTTGATCTCCTGCGTGAACATCTTGAAAAAAAGAAGGCTTCTGAACTTGAACTGCAAAGACAGAACAAAACTATTGTTCTCTCACTTTCTCACGACATCAAAACTCCTCTCGGTGTAATTGAACTTTATGCCAAGGCCCTCCAAAAGGGTCTTTACAAGGATGAAGGCAAAAAAAAGAAAATTGCTGTAAGCATCCATGATAAATGCGAAGAAATCAGAAATTATGTTGACCATATCTCTAATACTGCCGCAGACGAATTCTTTGATATTGACGTTTCTGACAGCGATTTTTATCTCTCTGATCTGATAAACACAATACGGTCTTTTTATTCAGAGAAAATGCGTCTTCTCAGAACTGATTTCATAATAAATGATTTTTCAAACTGCTTTCTTTGCGGAGATATCGACCGCTCTGTGGAGGTTATGCAAAACATTATTGAAAATGCTGTCAAATATGGTGACGGGAAAAGTATTATTATCTCTTTCTCCCGTGAAGAGGATTGTCAGCTGATTCATATTTCTAACAGCGGTTGCAGTCTTTCTGATTCCGAATTGCCTCATATTTTCGACAGCTTCTGGCGTGGCTCAAATGTAGACTCACAAAGCGGAAGCGGTCTGGGACTATATATTTGCAGGACTATAATGAATAAAATGAACGGCGGTATCTTTGCTGAAATCTGTGATAACAATATGATCGTTTCTGTCGTTTTTCCGATGAGGTAACTATTTTTTCCGGCAGATCAGACTATCTGTAAGACTTTGATGCTTTTTCGCTTATTTCTTTAGCGATAATTCGCTTTGTGTGAACGTGGGCAATTATGAAGTCCAGGATAGTGTTCTGAAAGATCTGTAATTATTTCTATTTATTTATTATTCTCTCATCTCTGATAAATAAACAAACAGCTCCGCAAGTCTTGTCAAAACTACGGAGCTGTTTTTCATTATTGTTCAGGCTTATCTGTCAT
>ONRO01000205.1 GCA_900320235.1 uncultured Eubacteriales bacterium | reverse complement strand
CCGATAAAACCATAGTTATATCCGTACAGATCTATTCCTTCATTTCTGACTTTAAGAACATCTATTCCTTCTTCTTTACAAATTCTGTAAATTGATTCATCAGTAGTAATAACAGCATTATCAGTTACTATTGCTGTTGAACATTTTGCATACCTTTGTTTTGTATGAAGAAGCTTTATTTTTTTTTCATTACAATAATTTCTGATATTCTCATCGGTTATTGTTTTATTGCATATCATTACATCTTTCAGCAAACATGCGTTTAGTTTTGGTACTGAAGCAGAGATTTGGTCACAATCTGTTATAATTCCCCCGATTTTTTCCATGTGTTTTTTCAGATCATTATTGTTTTTATCCAGAATAAATCTGTTCATTCCAAGGTGGAAAAATGACATGTCTGCATGATACTTTTCAGATCCGGAAATCTTATTCAGTGGTGAGGGTACAACTACCTTGATTGAATAATTATTTACAAGTTCTGTTAGAAGCTCAGGAATAATATCAGATACTACAACACAAGTAACATTTCCGCGTGGGAGATTTGCATATTCAAGAAATCCTTCCATATCTATCACATCTCCCTTCAGAAATATCTTAATGCGTCTACCGGATTCAGTTCAGATGCTTTTATCGCAGGATATATTCCGAAAGCTGTCCCGGAAATAACTGTAAAACCAATGATTAACGTAATTATACCAATATTCAAATCAAGTGTCAATCCAAACAACCATGCTATTATATATGAAATAATTATTCCGGAGATTATTCCGGATAAACAACCGATAAGGCTTATCGTTGCTGTAATAATTATAAACTCTGAAATAATATCTTTTCTTCTGGCACCAAGAGCTTTTTTTATTCCTATTTCTCTTGTTTTTTCCTTTACAATGACAAGCATTATATTCATAGTATTAATTCCGGCAACTATTAATGAAATACTGCCTACAGCTGATAACACTATTGTAAATATAATGATTACATTGTCAAGATCGTTTTTTTGTTTGGAGAGATCATTTATTCTGTAATCTGCTTTCGTTTTTATATTACCGGATATATATCTGATTATATTATCTGCAGTTTTTTCTGAATCATATTCATCATTAATATCCACAATAATCTGTGAAAAATTATTTTCTGAAAAATCGTTCTGAACCGTACTGTATGGTACATAAATAAAATTAGGTATATAACTTCCCATAACATTCTGCAGAATACCGCTGCCGGTCTTAATTATTCCGATGATCTTGTATTTTTCGTTTTTTATTCCACTTTTTATTACAATAGTCTTTCCGACTCGTGAATAACTGTCTGCTGCAAGTTTTTCGTCAATAATACAAACCCTTGATTCTGAGGCGATATCTCCTGAATTAAAGAATCTTCCATTTAATAGTTTTAATGATATAGTTTTATCTGCTTCGTTATCTATTCCCCATAAGCATACTGTTTTTTTATCATTATTCATGTAAATATCAGTTGTTTCTATCATTAATGGTACTGCAGATCTTACATAAGAAAGATTTCTTATTTCGTTTAACTCAGTTATGCTTAACGGTGCGTCAGAATCTGTACTACTGAGAGATATACCGTTAATACCAAGACTGTTTATTTCTTCATTTAATGCCATATGCCCCATATCAGCTATATTGATTGTTACTACTACTGCACAAACACCCACTGCTATACTAAAAAATGTAAGTATTGCTCTTGATTTATTTATGAATATATTTTTTATTGATTTCAAATATATTTCAATCATTATTTTTCTCCGTTTATTAGTGAAATATTTGTTCCGTCTGAAATATCGTTATTCGGTTTTATAATCGTATCATTTTCCTTTAATCCTTTTATTATTCTGACTCCATTTTTATATTCATTTCCTGTTTTTACATATGTCTTTACCGATTTGTTTCTTTTATCTTTAAAAACATAATCTCCCTTTTCATCAGAATGAATATATTCGTAAGGAATTTTTATAATATCATTATCCACAGACGTTACAATTACACACTCTGCACTGTACCCGTTTTTTAATTTTGTATTATCGTTATCTAATTTGATTATTATTTCAACAGATGTTTCTTTTCCGGTCAGAACTCCTGTTTGTTTTGCTTCTTTTGCAATATCATACACTGTTCCGTTATATATCTCATTGCTGACAGCGGGGAATTTGATCCGTACTTTCTGTTTTGTACGTATTTTTTCAATATATGTTTCATTTACATTTGCTTTGATACATCTTGATCTGTTATCAGAGATTCTGAAAAGAATACTTCCTTTGACAGCAAAAAAGTTCTCTTTATAACTTAGTGAAGTTATAACCCCATCTGAGGGTGACCTGATTATTTTTTCTTTTGAATACTTTTTGATCTCCTCTGCTATATCATGTCCAAGCTCAGTTCCGGATAACATTTTCAGATAACTGCTTGCGTCAGGAAATGATTCAGTGATTGATGAATTATCTGTTATTTCATATACACTCATAATAGCCTGACCTTTTTTTACTTTATCTCCATCAGACTGATATATTTTATCAATCAGCATGTAATAATCACTTTTAATATTCTGTTCATTCAGATATTGAAGACGTCCGGATGTTACTACTGTGTTTTCACCTTTTGAAAGCTTTAGTTTTATTCCGCTGACCTCAACAGCAGCATTTATAACATTTCCGGTTGTGAATATAGCAGCGATCAATAAAATAGTTATTGTAAACAAAAATATATACTTTTTCATCACGTATCATCTCCCCGTATTAGTATTTGATATTATTCTCTAATTATTTATATCAGGCAGAAAAAAACAGCAACTCTGTCAGATTACAGAATTGCTGTTTTTAATAATTTCAGTTTTTGATTACGGTGTATAATCCGACCAGTTACCACCCGGATATCTGAACTTGGTTTTCTCTACGCCTCTGCCCTTTTTAGCTTCCTGGGTAAGATCGATCTTATATACCTGACCTGCATTTGTTTTTTCATCAAATTTCATATCAGCTGTCTGATATGCTTCTACACCCTTCTTAACATCATCGTCTGATACGCCTGTGTTGAAAATAATGCTTGTAGCTTCAACAGGCATAACACAGCGATAAATATCAGTATCTCCGACCTTTTCCATCTCAACTCCTGGCCATGATGTTCCTAGATCCTGTTTACCATCGGCTGTATTTGCGGGATAAGGATCTCCGGTAAGCTTGTTTGTGATAAGATGATAATCATCATTCCACCAATAAGCATATACCTTTTCCCATTTAGTTTCGCTATTATCAAAATACAGATAGTCTTTGACATTTTCAGATGAAGAAGTATTATCATCGGCCTTGCTTTCAGCATCACCTGAGTCACTTTCAGCAGCAGATTTGTCATCAGTATCTGCTTTGCTTTCAGTTGCTGCCTGAGATGAAGTTCCGGAAGCTGATGATTGTGTTGTAGTAGATCCGCCGCTGCATCCTGCAAATGCAAAAATAAGAGCAGAAGCAAAAATTGCTGCGCTGATCTTTGTTAACT
>ONRO01000024.1 GCA_900320235.1 uncultured Eubacteriales bacterium | reverse complement strand
TTTATTGTCTTTTTTATTCCGTCTTCAAACTTTGTTTCAGGCAGCCAGCCAAGTTCATTATGTATCTTTGTCGGGTCAATAGCATAGCGCATATCATGACCCTTTCTGTCTTTGACATATGTTATCAGGCTCTCAGGTTTTCCGAGCTCCCTGCAGATAAGCTTTACTATATCTATATTTTTCATTTCGTTATGTCCGCCTACATTATAGACCTCGCCGACTCTGCCATCGTGTATAATCAGGTCAATTGCGCGGCAGTGATCCTCAACATACAGCCAGTCACGCACATTTATTCCCTCACCGTAAACCGGAAGCGGTTTATCTGCCAGTGCATTTGCTATCATTAGCGGAATAAGCTTCTCTGGAAAATGATAGGGTCCGTAATTATTTGAGCATCTTGAAATCGTCACCGGAAGTCCGTATGTTCTGTGATATGCAAGAACAAGAAGATCTGCGCCGGCCTTTGAACTGCTGTACGGACTGCTTGTATGAATCGGTGTTTCTTCAGTAAAGAACAGGTCCGGTCTGTCAAGCGGAAGATCTCCGTACACCTCATCTGTTGAAACCTGGTGATATCTCCGGATACCATACTTTCTGCACGCATCCATAAGGACCTCTGTTCCGATAATATTTGTTTTCAGGAAAATCTCCGGATCTTCAATAGAACGGTCAACATGACTTTCTGCGGCAAAGTTTACAACGATATCAGGTTTTTCCTCTTCAAAAAGCTTTCCGACAGCTTCTCTGTCGCAGATGTCAGCCTTTACAAATCTGAAATCCGGGTTATTCATTACTGATTTCAGCGTTGACAGATTTCCGGCATATGTCAGCTTGTCAAGGCAGATAATTCTGTAACCGGGATGTTTTTCCAACATATAGAATATGAAGTTTGACCCGATAAAGCCTGCTCCTCCTGTTACTATTATTGTCATAAATTATTCCTCACTTATTATTAAAATCCATGATATCCGAATGAACCACATCAAGATATTTACCGTCTATTACATCCCTGAGGTACTGTCCGTACTGATTCTTTTTCATCTGCTCATATACAGCGAGCACATCTTCCTTTGTTATCCAGCCATTAAGATAAGCTATCTCCTCAAGACAGGCAATTTTTCTGTGCTGATGACTTTCAACAGTCTTTACAAAATTGGTAGCTTCAACAAGACTTTCATGTGTTCCCGTATCAAGCCAGGTAAAGCCCTGTCCGAGCAGTTCAACATTCAGTGCTTTTTTCTCAAGATATATCCTGTTCAGATCAGTGATCTCAAGTTCCCCGCGGGAAGACGGACTGAGACTTTCTGCATATCCTACAACCTTATTGTCATAGAAATACAGACCTGTCACGCAATAATTACTTTTCGGATGCTCCGGTTTTTCTTCAATAGAGACCGCCTTTCCATCACTGTCAAATTCAACGATCCCGAACCTTTCCGGATCATCGACATAATATCCGAAAATTGTTGCACCCCTGCCGGTTTCTGCATATTCAACAGCCTTTTTCAGACGTTTTTTCAGTCCATGTCCGGCAAAGATATTATCACCCAGCACCATTGCAACGCTGTCATTTCCAATAAAATCAGCTCCGATAATAAATGCCTGTGCCAGACCGTCCGGGGAAGGCTGTACAGCATACTGAAGATTCATTCCGAACTGATTACCGTCACCCAGCAGACTCTCAAATCTCGGTGTATCCTGCGGAGTAGATATAATAAGTATATCCCTGATACCGGCATTCATCAGTACCGACATCGGGTAATAGATCATAGGTTTATCATAAATCGGAAGAAGCTGCTTTGATGTTACTTTTGTCAGCGGATACAGCCTTGTACCGCTGCCGCCGGCTAATATCAATAGCATACCAAAAATGATACAATTAAACGAATATAATGGTTTGGGTTCTTCGGGTGCATTTTTTTATTGGGTGCAAAAACAACCCCCAAAAAACAAAAATATCTGTCATTATCAACAACAATACATTTTTCAATTATCAATAATCTTTTAGCAAACACAAAAACACCCAGGATTACCAATAAATGTGCAAATAATCCTGGGTGCTAATATCAATTTTATTTAAATTGTCAATACAGTTCCATCCTTAAATGTTACAGTTCTTTTTTCACTTTCTACGGTTATGTATTCTACCATACTTCCCCATAAAGCTTCATCAAACTCAGAAATCAAACTTTCATTCAATTTCAAAACTTCAATAAATTGCCTTATTTTTTCTGCATGTGCATTTTTTTGCTTTATCTCATAAATTACTTCGTCATATCTATCCTTAATATTATCATATTGTTCCGTTAATTCATTGTATCTTTTTTGATATTCATGCTGATTTTGAATTTTTTTTGCATTCTGATTAACACAATTTTGCGTTCTCTCAACTATACTCCCCATTTTCTCTATAAGATCATCTTTTTCTTCTATTAGTTTAGTTGTATCAGACACAGTTTTCATTACTAATTCTAAATTTGATAAAATCTCTCTTTTTTCAACAATTAGTAAATTGAATGCCCTTACAAAGATTGCTTTTATTTCATTTTCGGTAATATGTCCGGTATTGCATTTTTGGAATCATACTTATGATTACATCGATAAACAACCCTTTTATATTTATCTGTAGAATGCCAAACTTTAGAACCAAACCATGACCCACAACAACCACACTTTATCTTATTTGAGAATATGCTAATTCCGCTATATCGTGAACCTTTCTTTCTCTTCCTTTTTTCCAGTTCGGCTTGTACCAAATCGAATACTTCTG
Source organism: uncultured Eubacteriales bacterium (assembly GCA_900320235.1). Taxonomy (GTDB): domain Bacteria; phylum Bacillota; class Clostridia; order Oscillospirales; family Acutalibacteraceae; genus UBA1213. Next base: position 1,264 of record ONRO01000024.1, on the reverse strand, counting down.
GACTTATTATTGCTTCATGGTTACCTTCAACATAATACTGTGGAACTTCGCCCTCATTCTTTTTTGTCTTTTTTTGTAGGAAATCAACTGTAAACTCTTTTTGAAGCAATGCATCTCCTTTATACTTTTCATTTGACAACATTCTACGAACAGTATTATAACTCCATTTTTCTTTTCCGGCTGGTGATTTTATTTTCATTTCTGTTAACTTTCTTGCAATGGAGTGTGGAGACATGCCTTCTAAAAACATTCGAAATATTATTTTTACTATTTTTGCTTGTTCTTGATTTACCAATATTTGTCCATCAGCTCCCTTATAAAATCTTAAAACTTGAGAATAAGCAAAACTAACTTTGCCATCAGCAAACCGTTTTCTTTGTCCCCATGTAACATTTTCGGAAATAGAACGACTCTCTTCTTGAGCAATACTCGACATAATTGTAATAAGTAATTCTCCCTTAGAATCTAGTGTCCATATATTCTCTTTCTCAAAGTAAATTTCTATACCCATATCTTTGAGTTCACGAATAATTGTTAAACTATCCACAGTATTTCTTGCAAAACGGCTTACAGATTTTGTAACAATTAAATCTATTTTTCCTGCCTTAGCATCTGCAATCATTGTCCTAAAACCCTCTCGTCTTTTAGTACTCGTTCCACTGATGCCTTCATCTGTATATATACCTGCAAATTCCCAATCATTACGACTTTTAATGTAATTTGTATAATAATCAATTTGTGCTTCATAGCTAGTAAGCTGATCTTCATGATCGGTACTGACTCGTGCATATCCTGCTACTCGTCGTTTTTTGGTGCTAATAGTAATTTCAGATGTAAAGTAGTTTAGGGTTGCTGGAATTGTAGTCACTTTTTTCTTTTCCAATATATTTCACACTCCTTTTTAATATTATATAAATTCACTCTGATCTTAATTTTATTTTCTACATATTCTGGGTCTTAGAGGCGGATTGTACTCTTTATATTGAATATTACCATTTTTTAAGTGAAATTCAAGGGTGTTCTTTTTTATTACAGATATATAATCCATTTGTTTTTCAAATTCATCTACATTGTATTTTTCCATTTCTAATATATCTGCAATCATTTGTTTCAAAACTTCCTCACGAATAACTGTAGTTTGACAACCATTATGTCGCTTAGGGCAACTCCAATAATGATACTTTCCAGCTGGTGCTATTTTAGAATTATTATATGAATGCCAAAAATTACATCCACAATCAGTACATTTTATTTTTCCTGTAAA
>ONRO01000212.1 GCA_900320235.1 uncultured Eubacteriales bacterium | reverse complement strand
ATAATTATACTTTTTTATCAGATTATTTTATTTTAATATATACATGCTTTCTTGTATTTTTTATACCACATTTTATTCCTTCTGAATGTATATATTATCATTTTCAATTTAATTCATACATTATCATTCTTAGTGTCCAGGAGTGAAACCGAAACAGCTTTTTATCTTTCACCTCACTATTTCTCTGACTTTATGCTAAACTGAAATAAAAAATTATTTCTCCGTCACTTGTTTACCACGCATCTCTCATTCGACCTGAAAATATACACATCCGCTTAATAAAATTTATTAATATTGTTTTTATTTCCTATAATTTATGATATAATTGTTTTATAATTCAGATTAATCATTTTTACTGCCGGATAAAGCTGTAATTAATCATTTTAAGGAGGTATCTGCCCATGAATATTGTTATCTCCGGACTTGGGATCATCGGCGGATCATTTGCCAGAGCTTTGAAAAAGTATACGGACCATTATATTATCGGTATAAACCGCAGCCCCGGTCCTCTTGAAGAGGCACTCAGCTGCGGCGCAATCGACGAGATCGGAAATGAAACTTCCATCAGTAATGCTGATATGATAATTCTCGGAACATTTCCGGAAGCTGCCGTGAACTTTGTTGAAAAACACGCTTCCCTTATTCCTGAGGGCTGCATCGTTATTGACTCAGCCGGAATAAAAACAGAAATCTGCCCGGCTCTGACCGGTCTCGCTAAAAAATACGGCTTTCAATTTGTCGGTGTCCATCCGATGGCGGGAAAAGAACAAAACGGTTTCGCTGCCTCTGACGCTGATCTTTTCTGCGGCGCAAGCTGTATTATCATACCCGGCGATGCTGAAACAGAATCTGTTGAAACCGTTGCCACGCTTGCAGAAAAAATCGGATTCGGACGTATTGTTTTTTCAACTCCGGAAGAACACGACCGGATGATCGCTTTTACATCTCAGCTCCCTCATGTCATCGCTTGTGCATATGTAATGAGCCCCGTATGCAAGAAACACAAGGGCTTTTCTGCCGGCAGCTATCGCGACGTTTCAAGAGTTGCACATATCAATGAAAAACTCTGGGCTGAGCTTTTTATCGAAAACAAAAAGCCGCTTATTGATGAAATAGATATAATGACAGAAAATCTGATCAGAATAAAGGACGCAATAGAAAAAGGCGACCGAAGTGAGCTTGAGGCACTTCTTGCCAAAAGCAGGATCATAAAGGAGGAGCTTGGCGAATGAAAACAATCGAAGTAAAAACAGGACGTCCGTATAATATCTACATCGGACACGGACTTCTTACTGATGCCGGAAAATATGTAAGAGAAGTAAGCTCAGCCGTTCGTGCGGTAATAGTCAGCGACAGCAATGTCGCTCCGATCTATGCGGAGACTGTTAATTTTTCACTTAAAGAAAATGGTTTTGAAACCTCGCTTTTTGTTTTTCAGGCCGGCGAGGAAAGAAAACGCCTTTCTACAATTGAAAAAATGTACAGCCATTTTTATGAGCATAACATTACCCGTACGGACATCATTGTTGCCCTTGGCGGCGGTGTTACGGGTGATATGGCAGGATTTGCCGCTGCAAGCTACCTTCGCGGAATAGATTTTGTGCAGATCCCGACTACCCTGCTTTCTCAGGTTGATTCCTCAGTCGGCGGAAAAACCGGCGTTGACCTTCCCACCGGCAAAAATCTTGTCGGTGCATTCTGGCAGCCGAGAGTTGTACTTATCGACCCGGATACACTTTCAACTCTGCCAGCTGAATTCTTTAATGACGGCATGGGCGAGGTCATCAAATACGGCTGTATAAGAAGCCGCTCACTTTTTGAACGTCTTGAAAATGAAAACGCCCGCGATATTATTGATGATATCATTTTTGAATCCGTTTCTATCAAAAAGGACGTTGTCGAGCATGATGAACGTGACACAGGAGAACGTGCTATACTGAATTTCGGACATACCTTCGGCCATGCGCTTGAAAAGCTGCATAATTATTCCGGTATCACACATGGTGAAGCTGTCGCTCTCGGTGCGCTTCTGATTACAAGGATCACCGAGCAGAAGGGCATTACCGAAAAAGGAAGCTCTGACAGACTTTTGGCATTACTCAAAAAATACCATATGACAACAACCACTGACTTTACCCTTCCGCAGATCGTCGCTGCGACAAGAGGAGATAAAAAAAGCAGCGGAAAAGGTCTGAGCTTTATCTTCCTGAGAGATATCGGAACCTGTTTTATCAATAAAATATCAACTGATAAGATCAACGACTATTTCTGCAATGAATAACCTTCTACTTTGAATTTATCAGAAACAAGGAACTGCCGCATCAGCGATACTTTTTTCGTTAATGCGGCAGTTATTTTTATTTTACGCTGATATCAAAAAGCTTCACACACGCCTTATTGTCTGAATCCGTTATCACACTCCTGACAGTATAGGAAGATGTCTTTGTCGGTTTGAATGAGGCTGAAGCTTCTGTACCGAATTCCTCACCGAAGCTGTGCCAGACGGAGCTTTCCGAGTTCTTGAAATAATATGAATATCTGTACGGCTTTTTTCCGCCGGCTGCTGAGGCTTTGACCGTGACATGCTCTCCTTTCGTTATCTGCTGACTGACAACCGAGGAGGTATTTTTCAGATCATCAGTATTTCCTTCAGAGGTGATGACCTTTCCGCACAGATTATTGCTGCTGTCCCGTATTTTTATTAATATATAGTAAACCGTATCCTTTTCAGCCGTAAGGGAAAAAGTTGATTTTGTTGTATAATCTTCAGTTATATCCTTCCAAGCGTTCGATGTATCTCTTCTGAATGACAGGGAATATTCATAGGGTGCTTTTCCGCCGGCTGCCGCTGCGGTTATTTTCATTTCGCTGTCGTTTCTTTCAAAATATGAATAATTGATAAAGCCATTGTTATTTTCCGGCGGCACGGACTCTGTATCAGTCCACACATCTTTTGTTCTGATCCTGATATTGCAGCCGCAAAGCATTAATGCACAGCAGACAAAGCACAATACGGCTCTGAAAACATTTCTTTTCATCTGTAACACCCTTTTTATTATCCGGCAGAGCGGCTGTCTTTTTCCGTTCTGCCGGACAGCTGAACCTTTTTTAATTATTATAAAAGAAAAAAGCCCCTCACATTTGTGAAAGGCTTTTCTGGTGGGAACAACAGGGCTCGAACCTGTGACCCTCTGCTTGTAAGGCAGATGCTCTCCCAGCTGAGCTATGCTCCCAGAGGTTTTATCATCTTTTCCCGACGACTTCTATATTATATCATACTGATCTGGAAAATGCAAGCATTTTTTATATTTTTTCAAAAAAATTCCTTAATATTATTTTAAATATAAAAAGCGGACATTCCCGACGGGCAAAAGCCGCCGGAATATCTCCGCTGTAATCAGAATTTCCTGTATTTTTTCACAGGTCGGTGTGACCTTTTTCTGCGCTTGTACACTCCGACTATAATAATATATATTATTATCAGAAGTATAATAACAGACACTGTTATTATGAACCAGTTCGAGGTCGCAATAGTCTTCAGTCCGTCTGCAGCAGTCAGAAGATCACTCCTGTCCACCGATTCACTTGCAAGAAGATCGACTGTCGCAAGCTCCTGATTTGCATAGCTCAGTGTCACTGTTCCGATTTTATCGCCCTCCTTGATAGGCGCATTGATCTCCTCAGGCACATTGAAAGTACGGTCTATACTTTCAAGCTCAACATCATCAGGCATCAGTGATGTATAGCCGTTTGCCGGTATAAGCTGTATCGAATCCTTATTCCATGCGTAATTTATCTTTACCTCTTTTACAAGGTCGTTCTTATCAAGTATCGTCTTTATGGAAAGGTTATTGAAAGCCCATTCATAAAGGTTGGCAGAATCTATCATTGCTCCGTTTTCATACTGCTCGCCGTTTTTATCCTCATAAGGCGCACCATATGCAACGCACAGATATGTATAGCCATCCTTTGAAGCTGTTGAAACAAGACAATAGCCTGAGTCATTTCCGGTAGAACCTGTTTTTATGCCGGAAGCATATTCATAGTAATAATCTCCGCCTCTGGCAGCATCTATCATATAGTTTGTTGTGATAAGGAATCTGTCCTCACCAAGACAATCCGAGCCTGTCATATTCGAGATTTCATTGAAATCCTGCAGAGTCATTGCATATTTTGCCATCTTTGCCATATCCCTGACGGTCGTATAATGATTCGGGTCGTTAAGTCCGTGGGGATTGGAAAAATGTGTTCCTGTACATCCAAGTTCCTTAGCCTTGGTATTCATCATTTCAACAAATTTTGATTCATATCCGCCGCCGATATAATCAGCAAGTATCAGTGCAGCATCATTTCCTGAAGGTATCATAAGACTGCAAAGAAGCTGATATATGCTCAGCTTTTCTCCGCCGATAAGTCCTGCGGTAGAGCTTCCTGTACCGTCAAGCTCATGAAGAACACGATCCTTTACGGTAACATAGGTATTTTTAAAATCGCTGATATGCTCAGCAGTAATGATATAGGTCATTATCTTTGTGGTCGAAGCCGGAAATCTTCTTGCGTCGGCATCCTTTTCAAAAACCGGTGAGCCTGTGTCAAGATTTTCGAGATACACTGATTTGCTTTTCAGCTGGAAGTCGATATTAAAAAGCGCAGCATCTGCCTGCGGCGCAAAAGCAAAAAGCATTGCGGACATGACCAAAAGACAGGATATCATCAGGGATATAATTTTTTTCATAAAATTATTCAGCTCCTGCTTTTAATATTAAAAAAGATCATTCCTCCTGCAAAGCGGGCTTAAAAAAGCAGCTGATGCAGGTTATAAAAACAAAAATAAAAGCAATATCCGCCGGGCTGCCGGCGGAATACGCCCTTACATATATTTTACTCTATTTCTGCACAAAAAACAAATGATATAATGCTAAAATTTAAAGTGATTATTTGTTCTTTTGTATGCACTTTTTCAAAAACGTCTGAGCATTCATTGGCCTTTCTATCAATTTATAATAAAATCGCACACCCAAGGCTTTTTTGCATCAGGTGTGCGGTATTTTCTTGATTTTATGTATCAGTTCATCATCGGATCAAAACCTTTTAATTGTATTGCACCAAATCCGCCGACGCTGTATCCATAGCTTATCGAGTCATTGCTGTCACATATACTGTCCTTTTTGATAAGTCCTTCTGACTCAAGCTTTTTCAGAAGCTCAAGTGCCATGCTGTGCTTTGTTTTCTCGTCTGCATTCTTGTAGGTATCGCTGGTGCACATTTCAGAGACCCTGTTATCTACCTTTGACATTCCCAGAACAAAGTCGTCATACTTTTTCTGCCATTCCGGATAATTCTCCTCGATCTTCTTCAGCACCTTGCTCAACTCCGCATAACCCTCTGTTTCATATGCTTTTCCGCCAATAACAGCCCTTTTGTTTTCAAATTCGATCCGTCCGTTTTTGTTCTTTGCATTATAAAGCAGGATAACTCCGTTGCCTCTTGTTCTCTCGCTGCTTTCAGCTGTCAACTTTATGCCGTCAATAGCTTTTTCAAGCTCTGCAAGCATGGTCTTGTCGTCTGTTTCAAAATAATCTGATACGGTTTCTTCATCATATCTGAAGGCGACCTCAACAAGCTCGCCCTTATCATCGTCCCAGAGTGAAGGCATTGTATGTACGCTTGCCGCATAGGTCACACCGGAAGATGTCTGCTCATCTGAGTCGTCCTGTTCTCCCTGTTCGTCCTGACTGTTTGCTTCGTTTATGACTGTTATCAGCTCATCATAGCCGCTTACCTCGTAGAATTTATCGTCAATGACAAGCCTTCCTCCCTGGAATATCAGCCTGTCCTGTCCGTTTGAATCATAGATGATAGTTATATCGTCTGATTCATCAGATTCAGGATCCGGGACTTCCTTTATAACCTTGATTTTTTTAATGGCATTGACTGCCGTCTTTGCGGTTTCAGTGCTCTCAGCTGAAAAATCAGTTATATTTCCCTGACGTATACCTTCATATCTCATTATAACGGGTGTACCCTTTGAAGCATCAAGCAATGAATTCTGAGCAGAAACTTCCTGTACATCACTGTCATCCTTGACTGATGGCTCACTATCCGCATTAATACCGGATACAACTTCCTGAAGCCCCTTTTCGGTACATCCTGCAGCTGAAACTGCAAACATAATCGTCGATACACACAACAATCCGATCAATAATATCTTTTTCATATTTTTTCCTCCCCGGCATATATATTATAATGATTTTCCCATTCCGGTTCCTGACTCATATATGCACAGAATGCCAAAGCAAATTATTTATTCATAGCGTATTACAGCTATGAAATATAACATTCCTCGTGAAGCTTCAGACAGCCCGCAGATCATCACTGCTTCACTCTTCTCTCTGT
>ONRO01000095.1 GCA_900320235.1 uncultured Eubacteriales bacterium | reverse complement strand
TGGTGCGAGTGATGGGACTTGAACCCATACGTCGTGAAACACACGCCCCTCAAACGTGCCTGTCTGCCTATTCCAGCACACTCGCTTGTCACTAACGAAAATTATTATACATCATGCAAAGAAATTTGTCAACACTTTTTTAAAAAAAATTGCCAAAAAATCGCCAAAACCATTATTGCAGAAATTGATCTGAAAAAAGCTGCTTTACAAAAAGTAAAGCAGCCTGAAGTTTTACAATTCACAGCCAGAATCCGAGTATTTTTTTCGGTCTTTTCAGCATAGGCTCATCAACATATCTTCCCTTGAATACGTCAATTGCATTTTTTTCAAACCAGTCAACATAATCCTCACCGTATTTCTTCTTTACAAACCGCATTCCCTCACGAAGATTAGGCACACGGTTTTTCATATTATGAGCATCGGTGCAGATAAGCTGAGCCATTCCCCATTTGATATATCTCAGTGCAGTCTTATCATTCTGAAGGATCGCACCCGAATTTATCTGAGCAACACAACCCTTTTCGATAAGATCATAAAGCTGATCAGGATCCTCGGTAAAATACGGATAACGCTCCACATGTGCAAGAATCGGCTGATAGCCTCTGTTGAGAATATCAACTATCGTATGCTTGAGTCCGTATGGACGCTGATCTGTCGGGAACTCTATGAGTATATAGTTTGTGTCCTCAAAGCAAAGCGGATCAAGCTCAGTTTCATTGAGTTTTGTTGAAAAATATACCTCACAGCCAAGCTTGAATTTCATTCCGAGCTCACCGACCTCAGGAACGGACATCAGACTTTCATAACTTTTCTGTCTGACCTCAATAAAATTGTCAACATCTATTCTGTTGAAATTAAAATGAGGGGTAAAAATAATTGCCTGAACTCCCTGTTTTCTTTCTTCCTTCAGCATTTCAAGTGAAATGTCTTTATTTTTGGCACCATCATCAATTGACGGCAGGATATGACAATGTAAATCAATCATTATAATATACTATTCCTTTTTCTTTCATTCCTCAGAAGTATTATGTATTTTTATTGAAGTTCTTTGTTTCAACAGCAGGAATCATACCAAGTATCGGAATACCAAGATAATTTGTGATATCCTCTTCTGTTTTAAACGTATTATTTGAGAATTCCTTAATAATGATAATCAAAAGTGTAAGAACAAGACCAATTGCAGCTCCGACAAGACCATTTTTGAGATTATTCGGACTTACAGGAGCACCGGAATGTGTGATTCTTGCAGCACTGATAAGTTTAACCGATCCGGCTGCGACCTTTTTCTGAATAATCGGAGGAGCAACCTTAACAATTTCAGCTATTACCTTTTTTGCATAGGAAGCATCCCTGTGTGTCATTGTTACGCTGATAACCTGAGTTGAATTTACAGTTGAAACACTGATACTGTTCTTGAGTTTATCACTGGATATATTAAGATTAAGATTCTTGATTACGGGAACCATAACTGCATCAGACTTGATGATAATGGAATAAACATCTGCAAGTCCCTGAGCCGCGGCAATTTCTGTTGAATTAACAGTACTTTTATTTTTATTAAGGTTATTTACTATAAGTGTAGCACTGGCTTCATACTTTTTTGTAATAAAGAATCTTGAATAAACATAAAAGCCGGAGCCAAAAATAGCAGTAACAAGCAGCAGCGGTATAATATGTCTTTTCAAAACATTCAATACAACCTTAAGATCAATTTCTCTTCTGCCGGTCCCTTCTTTTCTTTCATCCATATTTATGCACTCCTTAAATAACAGACTGTCATTACATTAATATATATCAATCAATTTGCGCCGCAACCATCATCAGGACGCAAATTTACCTATTAATTATACAGTCACCACCCTGATTTGTCAACCGTTTTTTGATCGTTTGAAATGCTTATTGATGCTTATTTGATAAACTGCTCATTTTTCAGATAATAATAGTTTTTTTCTGTAATTGTAACCAACTCACTGTATTTTTTATTATTCAATGTTATAATATATAAAACTGAGGAAACGCTGAATAATGGTAAGCTTAAATGATTCGGCAAATACATGGGGTCATATTTATAATTCCGGATAACCCCGTCGCCTGTCCATTAATAATCCAGCGTTTCCTTGATAATGATTTCTGATATCACATAATATGAAAGGAAGAAAAATCTATGAAAAAAGCACTTATTATCGGTGCAGGTCCTGCCGGTATTTCCGCCTCTCTTTATATTTCAAGAAGTAATTGCTGCAAGGCAACGGTTATCTCAAATGGTCAGAGTGCACTTGCAAAAGCTGATATGATAGAAAACTATTTTGGATTTGCTGAACCTGTTTCCGGGCAGGTCCTTCTTGAAAACGGAAGAAAAAATGCTCAGCGTCTCGGAGCAGAATTTATTGACGGTGAGCTTATTGAGCTTCAGCTTACTGCTGACATGAAGTTTTCCGCAGTATTTTCAGCAGGAAAGCAAGATATTTTTGATACTGTTCTCATTGCAACAGGAGCGTCAAGAAAAACACCTGATATTACAGGTCTGAAAAGCTTCGAGGGCAAGGGGATCAGTTATTGTGCGGTATGTGATGCATTTTTCTACCGAGGCAAGCCGACAGCTGTAATCGGAAGCGGAGAATATGCTGCTCATGAAGCTGAAACTCTTTCAGGCACATCATCCTCTGTTACCATAGTTACAAACGGAGAAGAGTTAACCGCATCTCTGCCCGAGAATATTATCTGCATTACTGACAAGATAAAAGAAATATCAGGTGATGGAAAAGTCGAAAGAATAGTTTTTGAAAATGATAAAGAAATTGATATTTCAGGTATTTTCATTGCAGTAGGAACAGCGGGCAGCACAGATATTGCACGAAAGACCGGAGCTGTTATTGACGAGAACAAAATCATTGTTGACGAAAACATGCAGACAAATGTTCCCGGTCTTTTTGCTGCGGGTGACTGCACTGGAGGACTTTTACAAGTCAGCAAGGCAGTATCTGACGGTGCAATTGCCGGTCTTGGCATGATCAGGTTTATTAAAAGCAAAAAATGATTATTATATATAGACAGAAGCCGACATTACTATGGTACGGCTTCTGTCTGTTTACTATTTTACACATAGTCTATTTGCCAGCCTTACAGAGCTGCTGAGTCGGTAGTCAATTTATAAAAGTTTCGCCAGCCATTACAAAGGCAGGCAAGATCCACGGCCCAAGGAACATAATTGCTCATAGAAAATAGTAGTACTGAAAAAGCATAGGTATATTTGGCGGCTGCATTTTCAAATTACTTATTGTCAGTAGATTTTGTAAGGACGTTGGCTGATTGGTTACGCTTAATAACTGTGAAAGTTGGCTCGCCTGAGAAGATTGAACTTACGAATCGTGAGTAACAGGGGAGAATAGCTTTGTGTGAGCTTATTCTGGTTGTTATGCTTATTTACTTTTATATATGCAATCAGTTTCATTTGAGTGTGTCGGTTTTATACCGCTTCTGCTTTGCTCTTTCTTTCTGTTTCTGCCGCCGGAACAGCGCCCGCAGAATGCGGACGCTGCCAAAAGAAACCACAAGGGGAAGGGCTTTGGCCCCTCCTCTTAAGGTTCCTCTCTTTTGAAATCTCTCCTCCTTAACTCTACCCCGACCC
>ONRO01000046.1 GCA_900320235.1 uncultured Eubacteriales bacterium | reverse complement strand
TACACCAACATTTTCCAGCGTATTAAGAACTCCCCGTTTTACTATACACGAACTTTCCAAGACATCAATTGACAAAGCATGCTCTACATCCGCTCCATCATTATCCGATAAACAACGTAAATTAACCCGCAGTTTTTTCTCATATCAAGATCTTTCATTTCGCATAAATATACTTTTGTATCTTGCCACCGATTTTTGCATCTTACCTGCAAAAAGATTGTAACAAATAATAAGATATACTATACTAAATACACCAGAAAAAAACATTCTGTCAGTCAGAATTCAAGGAGGAATATATGATGAAAAAATTGTATGAAAAAAGCGAACTTACATTTGCAATTGTACTGATAGTAATTTATGTGGTCGGTTCAAGCCTTTTGCAAAAAGTTTCAGCTGCAATCGAAATCAGATTTGCTGCCGAAACAGCATTCAATCTTATTCTTTCAGTAATAATTATTGTATTTGCCAGAAAAAACAATCTGATGAAACATATCGGTCTGTGCAAACCGGAAGTTTCTGCTTCAAAAATGCTGTTCTATATTCCACTTGTACTTATCGCTTGTTCAGCAGCATTCTTTGGAATCGGTACAGAGTTCAGCACTATTGAACTTGTATTTCGCACTACTATGATGATATTTGTCGGATTCCTTGAAGAAGTCATTTTCAGAGGTTTCCTTTTCAGAGGTATTGCAAAGGATAATATCAAGGAAGCAATCATTATTTCATCTGTTACATTCGGTATCGGCCACATTGTTAATCTTTTCAACGGATATGACATTCTTAAAAATATCCTTCAGATTGCTTTCGCAGTTGCTATCGGTTTCCTTCTTGTATTTATCTTCCTTCGTACCGGCAGCCTTATCGCTTGTATTGTCTTCCATATTTTAAATAACTCCATCTCTGCTGTTTCAACAGGCAGCATACTGACAAATGCTCTCGGCAGCGAAGAAGCAGCTCAGATCTTGTTCACAGTTTTCGGTATAATTATCTCCGTTGCATATATATTATTCATTATCAGATCTATTCCGAAAAGAGAAATTTCTGACTGAAACAACGCAATAATTTCCGCTCCCTCTTCAGTGTTTTCTGACAGGGAGCTTTTTTGTTTATCGTATTTGCAGATGTTTTATCTGCCTTGTCTCCGGCGCTATGTGCATCGTTTCTAAATAAAAAAAACCGGGCTGCCGCATGTATACTTGCATCAGCCCTTTAGCAGCTTTTCTGTGCAAATTATTTTCAGAAAGGATCCTCTGCTTTTGCAAACTCATACACATTGTAATCAAAATGTGCATTTATTATTTCAGCAGGGCAGGAATACGAACCATAAAACTTCTGAAATGAACGTAAACATGCCTTTCTTGATGCTTTCTATAATTGTATTTTTGTTTGTCTTTTTCATAATGATTATCTCCTTTTTTTGTTGCTCTGTTGAGTACATTCATATATTAACATAAAAAAACGTCCATGCATATATGAAAAACAGTACTGATATGTCGCCTGATTCACACTTTGCATACAGAGTGTAGCATTATTTACAGTCAATATGCAAATTGTAACCCAACGCACCTGCGCCGGCGTGCCGCCTGTGTCGCGATTCACGGCTTTTATAGCCTGAAAAAGTTTTTCTCCGGCACCGCTCAGCTTTTTGAGCTGAACTGCTTACATTATTATGCATTAAAAATCCCAGAATTATTTTACACTTATTTTCAATTATATTATTGTATAATTAAATTTTCTAAAATAGAATATTATAGTGAAAATATGAAATTATATCTTGACGCTGTAAATGCAATTTAATATAATTTTTATGATATTTCTATAATTAGAAAATCACGGGATCTGCTTTTTGCTTGTCCCGTGATTTTTTGTCTATACGCTTACTATTTGACGCTTACTTTTTTTTGTAAAAGTTGAACGTTACAGGCAGATATTATAATCATGATAGCAATATCAAATAATGATTCAGGAGGTGAAAGAGTTATTGTCATGCATTCATAATAATATAAGCTTTTGTTTAATGACGGACAAAGCTGCGTCGGGAAATTATGCATGACAAATTTTTGCATGGTTGGCGTGAGCTAACCATGCGGAGTTTGTTGTCGGGCATGATTTAATGGCGCAGATTTGTCCG
>ONRO01000318.1 GCA_900320235.1 uncultured Eubacteriales bacterium | reverse complement strand
CCTCAAATGGCGCTTTTTGGCTGCAGCATTCGTTGTTATTGTACGTCTGCTAATCTCAGCGATAAGCTTTCTTATCAGGCGCAAAAAAGTACAAGGACCTAAGAAAAAAGCCGGCACAGTTCTTAATTGTATTTTTTCAGTGATACTTATTGCTGTTGCCCTTGTACCTTCCTTCATTTTCGCAAATTACAACGGACTCAAAACAACAGGAAAGTATTCGATCAATGAATGCAGTGCTATCCTTGTTGACCAGAGCAGAAAGGAAACTTATGAGAACGACGGCTCATTCAGAGAGATTCCGGCACATTTCTACTATCCTGAGAGCAATGACGGTTCTTTTCCACTGGTAATATTCTCACACGGTGCTTTCGGTTATTATCAGAGCAACTATTCAACCTATGCTGAGCTTGCGAGCAACGGCTATGTTGTTGTCAGCCTTGATCATCCGCACCATGCTTTTTTCACCAAGGATACAGACGGCAAATTAATTACGGTTGACCAGGATTTTATTAATGATGCAATGAGAATCAGCAATGACAGCTCAGTAAGCTGTGAAGAAATCTACAAAGTTACAAAAAGCTGGATGCAGCTCAGAGTTGATGACGGATGCTTTGTGATCGATACTATAAAGCAGGCCAAGGATTCAAACAAGCTCAGCAATACCTGGCATACTGATGATACTGAGCGTATTCTCAGCATTCTTGACAACACAGACACTGAAAAGATCGGCTATATTGGTCATTCACTCGGCGGTGCGACTGGCATTGCTCTCGGCAGACAAAGAGATGATATTGATACTGTTATCGACCTTGACGGAACTGCTCTCGGCGAGATCACAGGCGTCAGCGACGGCAAATTTGTTTGCGATAATACATCCTATCCTGTTCCGGCACTTGTTTTTTCTCAGAAATTGAATTATAATGAGAATGCAAATGAACAGGAGCGCTCTATTCTTGACATCAACACCAATCTTGTTAATAATGCCAAGGATGCCAAGTATGTGGAATTCTCCGGTGCCGGTCACATGGACTTCACTGATCTTCCTCTTTTCTCTCCCTTCCTGGGTGCAATGTTAGGTCACGGTGATATCGACAGCGAAGAATGCATGACAAAAGTCAACAGTATTGTGCTCAACTGGTTCGATTATTATTTAAAGAATGAAGGATCGCTTGATATTCAGGCTCGTTACTGATAATGCTGACTGATTCACTCTTACCGGCAAAGACATTTCACAGTTCCGTTTGATTCCTGTCACTGCATTACTGCTCAACGTCTGATATCCGGGCACGGTAATTATTATGCAGACTAAAATCACTAAAATAGACAGAAGCAAACCGGAACTGCTTGAAATTCACTGTCACTGCATAAGTGACGAGGTCCGTGAGATCGTTGCCTTTGTCAGATCAAGACAGGGTCAGCTCACCGGCACTGCTGATGACAGAATATATGAAATCGCTGTGGGTGATATTTTTTATATAGAATCTGTTGACAACAAGGGTTTTATTTACACTCAAAGCAACGTTTTTGAAACTCGTCAGAAGCTTTACGAGCTTGAAGTTATTCTGAGTGAAAAGCATTTCCTCAGAATTTCTAAATCTATGCTTCTGAACCTGATGAAGGTCAACTCCATCAAACCTGCTCTCAATGGCAGATTCATTGCTGTACTGTTTTCGGGTGAACAGGTTGTTATTTCAAGAAAATATGTTCCTATGCTGAAAAAAGCTCTGAAAGGAGAATAATAAATATGACTCTAAAAGAATTTATTCTTTCCAGATTACAGCTGTTTTTCTTTCTTGTGACTCTCATTCTTTTTGCAAGCTTTATTCTCGGATCTGTTTTTACTCCGGATATGGAACTTCATTATTATCATCTGCTCAGCCCTATTATTCTGGCAGCTGCCTGTGTTCTGCCAACATGCGTTACTTTTTACCGCAAGACTCCCTCTCTGTTACAGTATATTATTCGTCTTCTGCTTGAGCTTTCCATGATTGAAGCTATTGTGATGCTTCTTATAACTCCCCCGGAAAATTCTGACAGGCTTACTTTCTATATCACGCTCGGCATTTCTGTTTTCATTATTTATGTTCTTGCCGAGATCATGATGTGGTTTCAGCAATACCAGCAGTCAAAGAAACTTACTTCTCAGCTTAAAAAACTTCAGGAAAGAGAAAATCAATGCTGATTTCTGATGTCCCATTATCCTCATACACATTCCCTGATAACAGCAAAAAATCGATGAATGATCATATTCATCGATTTTTTCTTTTTCTCTTAAGTTTTCTCACTCTGCGGAGTGCGACCATTGGTGGCGCTGCCCCCAATGGTCCCCCCTGCCAGCCTTTGAAAAGGCTGGACCTAAACTTTGCGTTTTTTTCTCTATTTTATTCAGCTTTTTATCTGTTTCTTTCAAGCTCCTTGATCTCTTCACTGTCAAGAAATTCATCTATAGCTCTCTTTAGTCTTGATACCGGCATTCCTACTACATTATAGTAATCTCCGTGTATCCCCTTTACAAAAAGTGCTCCCTTTGCCTGTATTCCATAGCCTCCTGCTTTGTCATACGGCTCTGCTGTATTGATATAATCCTCTATTTCCTGCTCTGACAGCTCAAAAAACTCAACATCGGTCGATACCGAAAACGTGAAACTTTTTCCCATATAATAAACTGCACAGCCGGTGATTACCTTATGAACTGCACCTGACAACATATTCATCATTATCCTTGCATCATTCGTATCACGGGGCTTATTGAGCATTTTTCCCTCACTTATTACTGCTGTATCACATCCTATGACAAGGCATTTGTCACGTCCCTGTGCAATCAGTGCTGCCTTTTCATTGGCAAGATATTCAGGACATTTCTCTACATCAAGATCCCTCGGTACCAGCTCCCTGATATCTGCCGGCATTACTTTATAATCAGCATATATCATTGACAGAAGCTGTTTCCTTCTTGGTGATGCTGATGCCAGTATTATATCCATTTTCAACATTCCTTTCCTGTATCATTCCGAAATCAGAGCCTTATATATCTGACCCTTTTTAAAGCCGGTTATTTCTGCTGCTTCCTTTGCTGCAACAGATGCTGACATACCGCTTTCAACTCTTTTTCTTGCAATCTCTACCGCCGCTTCAAGGGTTTCAGTTTTTTCCTCCTGCTCCGGTGCGCCTTCAATTACAAGTACTATCTCGCCCTTCAGAGAGCCGTCTGCGTATTTTCCCGCTGCCTGATCAAGCGTTGTTCGTATTACCTGTTCATGCACCTTTGTAAGCTCTCTGACTATTGAGATACGTCTGTCTCCGAATACAGCATTCATATCCCTGAGTGTATTCGGCAGCTTATGCGGCGCTTCATAGAATATCATTGTCCTGCGTTCCCTGACAAGTGAATTCAGATGCTCTCGTCTGCTCAGTTTATTCACACTGAGAAAGCCCTCAAATGTAAATCTCCCTGTCGGCAGCCCTGATATTGCAAGTGCACTCATTGCTGCTGTCGGTCCCGGAACTGCGCAAACCTCTATTCCGAGTTCGCCGCAGCTTTTTACAAGCGGTTCACCGGGGTCTGAGATACATGGCATTCCTGCGTCTGTCACGATCGCACAGCTTTCTCCGTCAAGAAGACGTCTGCATATTTCTTCTCCTCGTTCTTTTGAATTATATTTATGGTAGCTTACCATTGGTGTATGTATTTCAAAACGGTTCAGAAGTTTTACCGTTACTCTTGTGTCCTCTGCTGCTATAAAATCAACAGTTTTCAGTGTTTCGACAGCTCTCGGGGAAAAATCTGACAGGTTTCCTATCGGTGTTCCCACAACATAAAGCCGTCCGCTCATAAATATTCCTCCTTGTACTGACCGTAAATCCCTATCATTTCCTGTGAAAAATTTCCGCCTTCGTCTTCTATGAACAATACCGGCTCAACTATCAGTCCGCCGGGTTTTCCTCCCCTGCGTCCCTCGATCAGAAAAAGCTTCGGTGCCTTTGTTTTTCTCTGCTGTACAAAGCGCAGACGTTTCGGCTCGATATTATTTGCCCTCATTGCCTCCATCACATCACAAAGCCGTTCAGGACGCTGACACATACAGAACCTTCCTGAAAAACGAAGCAGGGATTTTGCAGCCGCTGCAATATCATTCATTGTACACATACTTTCATGTCTTGCGATCAGATGTGCGCTGTCCGAGCTTTGAATACCTGTTCCCATTGCCTTATACGGCGGATTGCAGACTACTACATCATATTCTGAAAACGGCAGCTTTCCCCTGAGTTCACGAAGATCTGAGCATATTATTTCAACCTTGCTGTCCATTCCGTTCAGCTTCAGGCTTCGTCTGAACATTGAGCATGCATTTTCCTGTATTTCAACAGCACTTACAAAGGTCGGACAGCCGCTTCTCAGCCACATGAGCGGTATTGGTCCGCAGCCGCTGCCGAGATCACAGGCTTTATCATTTTTTTTCGGCATTGAAAAATGTGCAAGCAGCACTGTATCTGTCCAGAATTTATGTTCTTCAGATACGATTATCTTCAGTCCGCCGCCGAGCGGCTCAAGCTTTTCGCCTTCCTTAAGCATAATGCTCCTCCTGATAAAGCTGTATATTTACAGAAAACCGGATTTATCCGGAAGTCATAGTGTGCATTTTTTCACATCAGCGGTTATTGCTGATTTGTCAGTCTGTATATAATTATACCATATTCATTTCACCTCGTAAAGTGTAATAATCCAATCTTTTGAAGTTGTAAAAGCTGTTTATTTCTTATAACATGTAAATCAGGTTTTTTCAATGACCGTCAGAGCAAAAGTTCTCCTGCTCCCGGTATATTTTCAGGATATCTGTTTATCAGGCATTTCAGTATTATTGTGAAAATTAATAATGCTTAGAAAAATTTAGTGAATATTACATATAAATATTACTTGAAATTTTTGTAAAACGTGGTATAATGATTTAAAGAATTATATTAAAAGGAGGCTTTTTTCATGGCTTACAAAATTTCTGATGAGTGCATCTCCTGTGGAGCATGTGCAGCTGATTGTCCTGTTGAGGCTATTGCTGAGGGTGACGGCAAGTACGAGATCAATGCAGATACTTGCATAGATTGCGGCAACTGTGCTGAGGTTTGTCCCGTAGGTGCTCCGTCAGCTGACTGATTTCTGACGGTAATTGAACGAAAGACTGTCGATGCGTTTCGCATTGGCAGTTTTTTTTATTTTACTGTATTTCCCGGAATAAAAGCCATTTTGCTGCAATATATTTAATTAAATGATGAATCCGGATAATTTCCCGGCACAGGTTCTGCCTGTGCAGTTAGCAAAACGGAGGTTTTTATTTATGAGAGTCAGATCAGCACTTTGTGTAGTTTTTTCGGTTCTGATTATTTTACTTTGCACATCTGTGCCTGCAGATGCACTGTCCGGAAAGGAGATCAGCGCACCATCTGCCGTGCTTATGGATTCACGTTCGGGAAAGGTCCTGTTCAGCAAAAATGCCCATGAAGTCCGCCCATGTGCTTCTATTACCAAGGTTATGACCCTGACACTTGTCATGGAAGCTCTCGACAGCGGAAAGATCAGTCTTACAGATACTGTTACTGCATCCGAGCACGCTGCATCTATGGGCGGCTCTGATATCTGGCTTGAACCGGGAGAAAGAATGAGCGTTGACGATATGATCAAAGCGACTGTCGTTGCAAGTGCAAATGACGCTGCTGTTGCTCTTGCTGAATTCATTTGCGGAAGCGAGGATGAATTTGTTTCTGAAATGAACGAAAAGGCAAAAGCTCTTGGAATGAAAGAAACCGTTTTCAAAAACTGCAACGGTCTTGATGAAGACGGTCATGTCACAAGTGCATATGATGTTGCCATTATGTCCAGAGAGCTTTCAAAACACAGAAGGATTTTTAATTACAGCAATATCTGGATGGATAATCTCAGAGGCGGTAAAACTCAGATCGTCAATACAAACAAGCTTCTGAAAACCTACAACGGCATTACAGGGCTGAAAACCGGCACGACCTCAGCTGCCGGAAGCTGCATTACTGCAACTGCTGAACGTGACGGGGTCAGTCTTATTGCTGTTGTACTTGGCAGCAAAACCGGAAAAGACAGATTCAGGGATGCCGCACTTATTCTGGATTTCGGTTTTGCTTCATATTCCATGTACACACCGAGAACCCCCGATGATGCATTTACTGAGCTTCAGGTCACCGGCGGAATGAACAGCAGCGTCAAAACAACTGCAAATATAAACGATGTTTTTCTGATTTCAAAGGGTGACGATAAAAATATTGTTCAAAAGACAGTTCTTCCCGAAAGCATAAATGCTCCCGTCAGAAAAGGTGACAAAGTCGGTTATATCATTTTCAGCAAAGGAAAGGAAACACTTGGAAAATATCCTGTTACTGCGATGCAAGATGTCCGGGAAATAAGCCTCCGAGAAATTTTCACTATGCTTATCAGAGCTTTTTCCGGGTGACACATTTTCATTTCTTATATTATGCAAAACAAACCCGCTCAGACTTTTTCCTGTCTGAGCGGGTTTGTCCGTTTATGATTTTTAATTCACCCATTCATCATTATGCGTATATTTCAGCTTATATAGATTAAAGCCGACCTTGAACATAAGATTTGATTCATGGTATTTCTGAAAATTACTCGGTGATTTCATAACAACAGCGATCAGCTTGTGTCCGTTCATTTCCGCAGAGGATACTACACAGGTCCATGCTTCATCTGTATAACCTGTTTTCATTCCTGTCGCAAATTCCGAATACTGTCCGCCGTCCTTCTCAAGAAGCTGATTTGAATTCGTCCATGTTATTTCCTTTGAATATTCCTGAGGCAGAATACCATCTTCGTCCTCAGAGGAAGAGCCGTCCTCAGCAGAAGCCTCATCATTCTCATGACCTGTTGCAATAAGCTCCCAGGTTGCTTCATATTTCTTGCAGGAATTTGCAACGATCGGGGTATTCAGAGCATATGCTGCTATTCTGAGCATATCCTCGGCTGTTACATAATGGTCGTCATCATGGAAACCGTCAGGCGCTGTAAAATGCGTTCCCTTGCAGCCCATTTCCTTTGCTGCATTATTCATCAGTTCTGCAAATATTTTTACACATTCATCGTTGTCAAGCTTATCATCCTGCTTGTACGCCTTTGCTGTTGCTACGGCAAGCGTATATGCTGCATCATTTCCGGATGGAAGAAGAAGTGCATCAAGCATCATCTCGTATGTAAGCTTCATTCCCACCTGAAGTCCTGCAACGCTTGAGTCATAGCCTATCATATATATCTCATCACCAACAGTGATAACATCGTCCTTTTCAAGATATTTTGAAGAAACAACTGCTGTCATGAGCTTTGTTGTGCTTGCCGGAAAACACTTTTCTGTTGCAGCCTTTTCATATATTATCTGATCTGCAGTCACATCATAAAGTGCAACATGATGTGACTGCACCTCATTGTCAAGCGCCTTTTTCACAGAGGCAGACAGTCTGTCTGCTTTCTTTGTGAATTTTGCATCCGAGATGAAATTAATCTTTTCTTCCTCTGATTCCTCGGATACCTCTTCTTCTTCTTCAATGCTTGGTTCCGGCTTGCTTTCCTGAACCTTTGTTTCTGAAAGCTGAGATGATTCTGATTCTTTTTTCATCATCCCGAAACCGTCTGTAAGAACAGCAGCCGCACAGGCTCCTGCTCCGAGAAGCAGTATTACAAGTATTACTGAAAATACTTTTATTGCCGTACTGCTTTTATTTTTCTTTTTTCCTATAACAAAACTTACTTCTTCAGCATTGTCATACGGATCTTCAGTTCTTTTTATTTTTGCCGGTTCAGTTTTTCCTGCAGCAATACTTCTTCTGATATTTCCTTTCTCATTCTCACTCTCTGATATTATAACGACACCCTTGTTATTATTAGCGTCCTTCTTTTTTTCCATATCACTGTGGGAATAAATATCTACATATTCATTATTATTTTCTGACATCAGACTATTCCTTTCGGTTTATTCATACTTAGTTATTATCCCTCATTTCTGCCTTATTGTCAATATAGAAAACAGAACAAAACAGTTTTATTATTTTCCATTTTACAAAATGCTTAAAAAAGCCATCATTTTCCTGTAATTTCTCATATGTTTTTATTTCATAAGGAAACAACACATGCAAACAGGGCTTTTTCTATTTATTTTCTGATCGGAAAATGATATAATATATTATGTGTGCGTATTTTCAGAATGATACGCAATTCAGACTATCTATTTTTTACGGTGATGTTATGAATAAATCAGAAATAATCAAAGCACTTCCTACTCCTTGCTATGTCATTGATGAACAGGCTCTGATCAATAATCTTGAAGCCCTTCATTATGTTGAAGAAAAAGCCGGATGTCATATTCTTCTTGCTCAGAAAGCTTTTTCCTCATACTGCACCTATCCGCTTATCGCACAATATCTCAGCGGCACAACTGCAAGCGGTATCTTTGAAGCAAGGCTTGCACATGAGGAAATGGGTGAACGTCAGATTCATGTTTTCTCCCCTGCATATAAAGACAGCGATTTTGATGAGCTTGTGAAAATCTGCGATCATATTGTTTTCAATTCATTTTCACAATGGAAGCATTTCAGAACACGGATTCCCGCTGACTGCAGGGTACAGTTCGGGCTGAGGATAAATCCCGGATACAGCGAAATTGAAACAGAGATCTATAATCCGTGTGCGCAGAATTCAAGACTCGGTATCACTGTGGATAATTTTCAGGAAAACGAGCTTGACGGAATCAGCGGTCTGCATTTTCATACAATGTGTGAGCAGGGCGCGGATACTCTGGAAAGAACTCTCTCTGTCGTTGAGGAAAAATTCGGAAAGTATCTGCGGAAAATGAAGTGGCTTAATTTCGGCGGCGGTCATCATATCTCACGCCCTGATTATGACAGAGAAAAGCTTATCCGTCTTGTTAAATATTTCAGGGAAAAATATGACCTTGAAATATTCATTGAACCCGGAGAGGCTGTCGCAATCGATGCCGGCTTTCTTGTCACAACAGTCCTCGATATTACTGAAAACGGTATGCAGCTTGCTATTGTCGATACCTCGGCTGCCTGTCATATGCCCGATGTACTCGAAATGCCCTACCGTCCGATGATAACTGATTCAGAGCTTCCGGGAGTACTTCCGTTTACATACCGCTTAGGAGGCCCAACCTGTCTTGCAGGCGATATTATCGGTGATTATTCTTTTGAAAAACCTCTTTCAGCCGGTGACAAGCTTGTTTTTACAGATATGGCAATGTATTCAATTGTCAAGAACAATACTTTCAACGGTATGCCGCTGCCGTCAATCTATCTGCTTAAAGCTGACGGCACGACTGAACTTGTCAAACAGTTCGGCTATGAGGATTTTAAAAGGAGGCTTTAAAAGGCTGCGGATTTACACATTTTACGGAAACACTGTTTTATTTTCTGATCTGCAGCTTAAACAACTTTTATTCTGTGTTTCCATTGTTCGGAGGAAAAAGGATGTTTGAAAATTTTATTACAGTCGGTACTCAGGTGCTGGAGCTTTTCATTCTTATCGCACTGGGTTTTCTATGCGGTAAAACTAAAATTCTTAATGACAAGGCCGTTAAAGCGATTACCGATATAGTTCTTTATATTGTCTGCCCCTGCGTTATTGTGCAGAATTTTATCCGGCCGTTTGACGTCGGTATGCTCAGCGGACTGCTGACAGCAGCTGCAGCTGCGCTTTGTATACATATTTTCTCTGTCGTTATTGCAATGCTCATCTTTCACGACAGGATTCCGGAAAAAAACCGGGTCTACCGCTTTGCTCTCATCTTTTCAAACTGCGGTTATATGTCCCTTCCGATGCAGCAGGCTGTTCTCGGTTCTGACGGTGTGTTCTTCGGCGCAGTCTATATCGTGATCTTCAATGTTGTGATGTGGACTTTCGGAGTCTGGCTGTCAAGCGGCAGCGGTAAGGATGTTTCAGCAAAGAAAATACTTCTCAACCCGTGTATTATCGGCATGGCAGTCGGTGTAATCATCTTCCTGACATCTCTGCCTGTTCCGCAGATCATATCACAGCCCATTTCCTTTATGGCAAACCTGAATACACCTCTGCCTATGATGGTTGTCGGATATTATCTGTCACAGACAAAGATCAGCGATGCATTCAGGGACGGAAAAGGCTTTATCTGCGTACTGTTCAGACTTATCGTTGTTCCTGTGCTTGCCTTCGGAGGAATGATGCTCTGCGGAATCAGGGGTAATGTACTGATAACCTGTGTTATCTCTGCGTCTGCGCCTGTTGCGGCTGCTACTACGATGTTTGCGGCTAAATTTGATAATGACGCAAAGCTTTCAGTAAATCTTGTTACACTGTCTACCCTGTTCTCCGTAATTACAATGCCGCTTATAGTCGGCTTTGCACAGACGGTCGGACAATAATCATTTATAACCTTCAGAATAAACATGAACTTCTTTGCAAAACGGAGAAAACTGTAAAATAATTGCTATGCAGAACCGCATAAATTCAGGGATCTGACATTTTTACAATCAGTTGTTTTAACATGATCCAAGGAGGAATAATAATGGATATCAATGAGATCAAATTGAAAGCAGAAGAGCTTCGCTCAAAAATATGGTACCATAACAGAAAATACTATAACGAGGACGCTCCGGAAATCAGCGACTACGAATATGATATGCTTCTTCGTGAGCTTGAAAATATAGAAGCTGAGTATCCTCAGCTTATCACTCCCGATTCTCCCACTCAGCGTGTCGGAGGAGATGCTGCTGAAAAATTCTCCCCTGTTCAGCATTCTGTCCCGATGGAAAGTCTTCACGACTCTTTTTCCGCTCAGGAGATCAGGGATTTTGAAAAGCGTGTGCTTGAAAGCGTGGATTCACCTGAGTTTGTTGTGGAGCCGAAAATTGACGGTCTTTCTGTTTCTGCTGAATACAGAAACGGTATCTTTGTAAGAGGCTCTACAAGAGGCGACGGAAATGTCGGCGAAGATATTACAGATAACCTCAAAACAATACGTTCTCTGCCAATGAAGCTGAACCGCCCTGTGCCCTACCTCGAGGTCAGAGGCGAGGTTTATATGTCTATAAAAAGCTTTGAGGAGCTTACTGCAAGACAGGAGGAAAATGAGGAAAAAACTTTTAAAAATCCCCGGAATGCAGCCGCCGGTTCTCTCAGACAGAAGGACTCGGGAGTTACTAAATCACGCAGACTCGATATTTTTGTCTTCAATGTCCAGCAGATAGAAGGCGAGGAGCTTACATCTCATAAACAGTCCCTTGAATATCTGAGAGAACTCGGATTTACTGTACTTCCGTTCTATCATGTATGCAGTAATTCTGAACAGGTGCTTGAAAAAATAGACGAGATCGGTAATATGCGTGGAGAGCTTGAATTCCAGATCGACGGCGCTGTTGTCAAGCTTGATGATTTTTCTCAGAGAAGAGTCCTTGGCAGCACTTCAAAATTCCCGAAATGGGCTGAAGCCTATAAATATCCCCCCGAAGAAAAGGAAACCGAGCTTCTTGATGTTGAAATAAATGTCGGAAGAACAGGTGTGCTTACACCTACCGCAATTTTTGCGCCTGTAAATCTTGCCGGAACTACCGTGAGCCGTGCCACACTCCATAATTCTGAATTCATTGCAGAAAAGGATATCCGCATTGGTGATACGGTAATTCTGAGAAAAGCCGGTGAGATTATTCCCGAGGTTGTTTCTGTCGTAAGGCATAAGGAAGATTCCGAGCCGTACAGAATGCCGGTTATCTGCCCGTCATGCGGAAGTCCGGTTAAATCTGAAAACGGCGAAGCTGCCCTTCGCTGCACGAATACAGAATGTCCGGCTCAGCTGATGCGTCATATGATACATTATGTATCAAGAGATGCCATGGATATTGACGGACTCGGAGAAAAGGTTCTTCATGCTCTTGCTGAACACGGGCTTATACATTCTCCGTTTGATCTTTACCGCCTTACAAGAGATGATATCCTCAGTCTTGAGGGCAAAAAGGATAAATCAGCTGACAAACTTATTGCTGCTATTGAAAAGTCAAAAGGCAATGATCTTTACAGACTTATTTTCGGTCTTGGCATACGTCATGTTGGTCAGAAGGCTGCAAAGCTTCTTTCGGATAAATTCCGCACACTTGACGCTGTCGCCGCGGCAGGTCTTGATGAAATATCTTCAATCGAGGGCTTCGGTGATATCATGGCACAAAGCGTTGCTGATTATTTTTCTTTGGAAAAATCAAAGCAGATCATCAGGGAAATACATGAGCTTGGTTTAAATACCCAAAATCTCAGCGAGCCTGCCGATACAGAAAACACAGTTTTCGCCGGAAAAACCTTTGTGATAACAGGTACACTGCCGGGGTATAAAAGAAGTGAGGC
The DNA here is from genome assembly GCA_900320235.1 of uncultured Eubacteriales bacterium. Lineage (GTDB taxonomy): Bacteria > Bacillota > Clostridia > Oscillospirales > Acutalibacteraceae > UBA1213. Next base: position 2,179 of record ONRO01000318.1, on the reverse strand, counting down.
TGCTGCAATTATTGAAAAGCTCGGCGGAAAGGTCTCGGGCAGCGTTTCAAAAAAGACTGACTTTGTTCTTGCAGGTGAGGAAGCCGGAAGCAAGCTTACAAAAGCTCAGCAGCTCGGCATTACTGTCATTGATGAAACAGAATTCAGAAAAATGCAAACGGAAGTGTAAAAATGTCAAAACCTGAATTTTTCAAAAAGTTTTTTCACACCTATTCAGGAAAAGTACGCCACAATATCCTGCTTTTCCTGAAATGGTCATTGATATCAATTCTCGTCGGTATCGTCGTGGGCGGTTTTTCGACTCTTTTCGCCTTTATTATGAATATTATGACTGAATACCGTCAGCAGAACGATTATATGCTTTATTTCCTGCCTCTGGGCGGTCTGGTCACAGTATTTCTTTATTCTGCGTTCAAGTATAAAAACGACAAGGGAACAAATCTCGTTCTGTCCACTATACATGCACAATCCGAAATACCTCTCAGAATGGCTCCGCTTATTTTCATCACTACGATAATCACTCATATTTTCGGCGGTTCCGCCGGACGTGAAGGTGCTGCACTGCAGCTTGGAGGAAGTATCGGAAATCAGCTCGGCAGAAGCCTGAAGCTTAATGATGCAGACAAGCGTGTTGTTGTTCTTTGCGGTATGAGTGCAGCGTTTTCTGCACTGTTCGGTACTCCGATGGCTGCCGCTATTTTCTCCCTCGAGGTCGTCAGCGTCGGTGTGATGTATTATGCAGCACTTGTTCCCTGTGTCTTCTCCTCTCTTATTGCTACATATTTTGCAAAGTTCTTCGGTATTAAGGAAACAGATTTTGCAGTTGTCGAATTTCCCGAACTGACACTGGTCAATGCTCTTGAAACCGTTCTGCTTGCTATAATATGTGCAGTTGTCAGTATACTGTTCATAATCATACTCCACACGACCGGAGATCTTTTCAGAAAATATCTTAAAAATCCGTATATCAGGATTTTTCTTGCCGGAAGTGCTATTGTTTTACTCTCTCTGCTGCTCGGAACAAGAGATTACAATGGTGCAGGAATGGATGTAATCGCCCGTGCTGTACGGGGCGAAGCTGTTCCGTATGCATTTGTTATGAAAATAATCTTTACTGCTATTACGATTGAGGCTGGCTTCCGGGGCGGTGAGATCGTTCCATCCTTTTTCATCGGGGCAACACTCGGATGTACATTCGGAAGCTTAACAGGTTTTTCTCCGTCTGTCTGTGCTGCTGTGGGACTTATTGCTCTTTTCTGCGGTGTAACAAACTGTCCCATAACCTCACTTCTGATAAGCTTTGAGCTTTTCGGTTCAGACGGGATTCCCTTCTTTCTTCTTGCAGTTGCGGTCAGCTATTTCATGTCGGGATACTACGGTCTTTACAAAGATCAGACTATTGTCTATTCCAAATACCGCACAAAATTCCTTAACCGCAAAGCACGGCAATAATAAAACAGCCGGTACTCCCGAGATGATTCCTGGGGTACCGGCTGTTTATTTTACAGCCAGATTATATCCGTAACGTAAATTACCTCACACGCACCGTTTCCTATATCGGTGCGTGTTGTGCTTGAATGCCATGTGAAATTACTTCTGTCCGACCTTGTAGCATCAACATTCACAAGATAACCCTTGAGCCTGATATGATCGCCTGTTCTGACAAACCATATATTCTTTGATACCTCATCGTTTGCAGGTATTATATGATTATTAGAGCAATGAGAATTTATATATTTTTCGCCGCCTACATTATCAAGCTCCTGCAAACTGTCTATTTTCCAGCTGAGATATCTGTCATACTGATTCCAATGGAAGTCGATATATTCGTTATACTCAGCAACTCCGCCCCAGGCAAGTCCGAAATCCCTGCGTGACATCTGATCCCCGATATCAAAGCCGAGGTAATCCTTTGTATGTACAACAAGTGCTTCAATATCATATTCATACATATAGTTCACGACAACATCAAAGCCGTCAAGTCTGAAAGCAGTATCACCGAGTGTTTCCGTCTGTACAGGGTCAGGAATATCAGAGATTGCCCTTCTTGTACCGTTTCTGTATATAATTATCCCGATTACAGCTCCGATAATTATAAGAAGTATTACAAATATCACAATGCTTTTCTTTGATTTTTTTATTTCCATAACAATCACCCTTAATTAATTATTATAATCCT
>ONRO01000320.1 GCA_900320235.1 uncultured Eubacteriales bacterium | reverse complement strand
AGCTCTTTTTATGTATAGTTAAAATATTGACAAGACACTTTAATAATGATATAATAAATCGGAATAATTGAGGTATATACAATAATCAGTAAAATTCAGAAATAAAGACATTATGCGGATCTGATCTTCAGATATTTTCAGGATATGATTTTTTGATCATTTATACTGATCATTTTTTTATGCATGTTTTTCTGATTATTTAAAATGCGAATAGGAGTTGGGATAATGGATGAAAAGGAAAACGTCCGGGAAACGGAAATCGATCTCAGGGCGATATTGCTTCTTTTAAAGAGAAATCTGGCATTCCTTATAGTTATTACTATTTTGTTCGGTGTGGGAACCTATCTGTTTTCAAAGTTCTTTCTTCCGAAAAAGTATGAGGCTACCGCTACTATAATAGTAAACAACCTGTCCGACAGCGAGGGAACAATCAATAATACTGAAATCGTTGCAGCTCAGAACCTTGCTGATGTGTATGCGATCATCATTAAATCTGATACAGTACTTCAGGAAGTCATTGACAGGGAAAAACTCAGTATGTCATATGATGAGCTGAGAAGTGCTGTTAATGTATCGAGCGTAAATTCTACTCAGGTAATAACCGTATCAATGGTTCATCCTGACAAGAATGTAGCAAAGACAGTTATTGCAAGTATTGTTGATATAGCACCGCCAATAATCAAGGACAGAGTTGAAGCAGGTTCTGTTGAGGAGCTTGGTGATGCAAAAATCAGTAATAACGAAAATCCTGTCAGTCCTAAATCAGGAAGAAATGCAGCAATGGGTGCTGCATTCGGATTGCTTCTGGCACTTGTCATTATCTTTGTAAAGGAATTCACAAACAACACCTTCAAAACAGAAGAAGACGTGACTGATACATTAAATATACCGCTGCTCGGAATAATACCTGCCGTGGAGACAAAGGAGTTTAATAAGAATGTTTAAACGTAAGAACAAACCTGTTGTAAAAAGCTTGTGCAGTATTGCAGACCCGAATGCACCGTTCAATTATGTTGAAGCATATAAAATGCTTTGCACAAATATTGAATTCCTTAGTGCAACACAGAAATGTAAGAATATTATGATCACCTCAACTCTTGCAAATGAGGGTAAGACGAATATATCTATAAACCTTGCACTTACACTTTCAGGTTACAATAAAAGCGTATGCCTTGTAGAATGTGACCTCCGAAAGCCGGCTATCCACCGTTACATTGATTCAAAGAGAAACTCTTACGGACTTACCAATGTGCTTAAGGGTCAGGTTGATATCGGCAGCGTGCTCCATAAGGTAAGCGGAACAAAAATGAGTATTCTCCTCGCAGGTTCGATCCCGCCGAACCCGTCAGAGCTTCTCTCAAGCCCTAATATGAAGGCTCTCGTTGAAGAACTTGAAACCAAATTTGATTATGTAATCTATGATACACCTCCTGTATTCCTTGTAACAGACGCTGTTGCACTCGGAAAATACATGGATGGCGCAGTATTCGTAATCAAGCATAACTTTACAGATAAGAATGTTGTTGTTCAGGCAAAGAAGAATCTTGAGGCCGGCGGTGTAAAGATTCTTGGAGCAATTTACAGTACCTATAATGCAAAACAGGCAAGTTCATATTCCAAATATTCCAACTACTATTATTATGAATACTATTCAAGTGACAGGGATGAAAAAGGATCTCAGCCTAAGAGCAGAAGAGCAAGACATTCGATTGAAGAATGATAAAAAAATGATACGGCAGAAATCCGTTTCCGGTTTCTGCCGTGTTTTAGCATATATCAGAAAAAATATTAAAAACGGAGATGAAAAGAATGAAAAAAATGCTGGTTGTTGTAGACATGCAGAAGGACTTTGTTGACGGTTCTCTCGGTTCAAAACAGGCACAGCTTATTGTACCTGCAGCAGCTGAGAAGATAAGAAGCTTTGACGGAAATATTTTTGTGACATATGATACACATGATGAAAACTATCTTCAGAGTGCAGAGGGAAAAAAGCTGCCTGTACCTCATTGTATCAGGGGTACAGACGGTTGGAAGCTTGACAGCAGTATTGAAAAAGCCCTGTCTGAAAAAGATTATGTAAGTGTCGAAAAACTTACCTTCGGTTCTGTGGAGCTTCCTGAGATCATAAGGAAGGCGGCAGACGGCGAGGATTTTTCAGTGGAACTTATCGGTCTTTGTACAGATATCTGTGTTGTCAGCAATGCTCTTATTCTGAAAGCGAATTTTCCTGAAACTGAGATATCTGTCTGTTCGTCCTGCTGTGCCGGAGTTACGCCGCAGCTGCACGAGGCAGCTCTTGCTACTATGAAAAGCTGCCAGATAAATATTGAATGAAAGGAAGATGGAAATGAAGCTTGAACCGATCGTAATATCGCTGCTTGATACTGATCTTTATAAATTCAATATGGATCAGGTCATCTTTCATAAGCATACTGATCTCTGCGGACAGTATTATTTCAAATGCCGCAACAAGGATGTAGTATTTACAAAAGAAATGGTCGATGAGATCAAGGCTCAGACAGATCATCTGTGTACTTTGAGCTTTACAGATGATGAGCTCGATTATCTTCGCTCCATACGTTTTATCAAGAATGACTATGTAGAATTCCTTCGTCTGTGGCACCCGATCAGAGATTATGTTGATATAAGACTTGATGATAATGGTGTGCTTGAAATTGTTGTTGACGGACCGCTGTTTTCTGCAATGCAGTTTGAAATATATCTTCTTGAGATAGTGAATGAGGTATATTTCCGTATGAACTATGATTATGATACTCTCAGAAGATCAGCAGAAAAAAAGCTTGATGAAAAGATACGGATGTTTTCTGACGGAACATATACATTCAGCTTTGCGGAATTCGGATGCAGAAGAAGACTTTCAAGAGAGTGGGAAGAGGTCGTGATAAGACGTCTTGCACAGGAAACGGACAGGTGCGTCGGAACATCAAATGTATATTTTGCGAAAAAGTATAATCTTACTCCTATCGGAACATATGCGCATGAATATGTTCAGATGTATCAGGGAATTGACAAAATCCCGCTTGCATATACAAACTATTATGCAATGAAGGATTGGTATGACGAATATCAGGGAGATAACGGTACAGCTCTGACTGATACAGTTACAACAGATCTCTTCCTGAGGGATTTCAACCGTTCAATGGTAAATAACTATACAGGAGTCCGTCATGACAGTGCCGATCCGTATGAATGGGGAGAAAAAATAATAGCTCACTATAAGAAATACGGCGTTGATCCGAAAACAAAGCTGCTACTTTTCAGTGACAGCCTTGATTTTGACCGTGCACAGGCACTTTATGATTATTTCAGCGAAAAAGCAAAGGTGAGCTTCGGAATAGGAACCTTCTGTTCAAACGATACCTGCGAAGAAGCACTTAATATTGTTATTAAGCTTCAGTATGTAAACGGCCGCCCGGTTGCAAAGCTTTCTGATGCTCCCGGAAAGGCAATGTGCAGGGATGAATCATATCTTGAATACCTCAGACGCTCTGTTGAATTCAGACTTGAAAGAGAAAAATAACAGAATATCTGACCACAGAATCAGCTTTATGTGATTATCTTTGTTAGTAAGAATTTGCAGAATCAGAAACCGCTTTCCCGTTTTTTTCCGGGAAAGCGGTTTTTATACTGAATAAATTGAATAAAAATCTGAAAGTACGACTTTGCCGTCACCATTAATATCTGCCGCCATAGTATGTATGCTGTCAGGACTGTCAGAGCTGAGAAGGTAATCAGCCAAAGCATTGTAATCCTTTGAATTTACATTGCCTTCTCCGGTAATATCACCCTTGACGACAAGCGTAAATGATCTGATGTTTCCGCCGCCTCTGAAAACAAGCTTTGCTCCGGTTCCTAAAACACCGGATCTTTTTTCATTGCCGTTTTTATCGATAGCAGTAACTTCGTTGTCACCATAGCTGATAAGCTGTTTGATCTTTGCAAATGTGCTTCCCGGAACAATGCCGGTTATGACACCGTTTCTGATATCAAGCGTTGCTGAAGAAATCCGGTAATCAGGTATCTTTGAGGAATCAGTTTTCTTTCCGGCAGATGGACGTGATGTTACTGATGGGTCTGCATTAGTTGTGTGAGAGATGCTTTCCTCAGAAACAGAAGACTCTTCTTCAGGATCTGGTATGCTGTCCGGACTTACCATACTGCTTTTATCAAGAAAAAACAGTTTTCCTGAGCTTACAAATGCAACATTATTTGCACTTGATATGATCTTTTCAATATTCATTTCCGTGTCCGTGTAAGATAAAAGCTCTCCGGTGACTGAAAGGAAAAGAATCCTGTTTTTGTCTGCCGCATAGAATCCGTTGTTTGCATAGCATATTTTGCTGTATCCGCTGCTGAGAAAAAGCCGGAATCCTGATTGACGGTCAAAGCTGTAAATATTTCCGGTATCATCGGAATAATAACCACCGGTAAAGTGAATATTTCCTGATGGAAGAACGGAATTCAGATAAGTACCGTTTTCTGTGTCGAATACTCCTCTGGAGGTTATGGCATAGATGTTTGTTCCGTCAGGATCTGAAAAAAGACTGTGTACAGTATCTGTAAGAGGTATTTCTCTGATAAGCCTGCCTTTTTTGTTGAATTTCAGGATTTTGTTTCCGGCTCCCGGAGAAAGCGCATATATGTTGCAGAATCTGTCAGCACACAGTGATGAGGTGTTGATTTCATGACGCTGAAGCATTACACAGGTTTCAGACCATGTATTGAGATTATAGACGATGATATTATATGTATAACTGTTTGATGAGCTTATAAGAAGCATCTCAGGTGTGCAGATGATCCTGTCAGGAACAGCAGTCTCAGATGCAATGATTTTTTCCTTCATATCACTTCCGATAGAAACAATACTGTAAGCTCTGCTGTCACAGTTGACTGAGAAGAAATGACCGTCTGAGCTTGAATAGTATTGAGTTGAACTGCCTGCAGCTGAGCAAAAGATGAAGGATAAGCTTATCAGGACAGAACAGATGATCATGGTAAGTGAAATATGCCTGATAGTATTTTTTCTTATCATAATTATCACTATCCGTTAAAAATAATATAACAGTGTTTCCTCGATTCATAGAAATAAATTTATTCTATTTTACAACAAAAAATACCATTATTCAATACAGATGAAAAAATGTCACAAGCGTACTTACAGCCTTGTTTCTTATCAGAAAAACATGT